>JBBSBT010000094.1:0-8833 GCA_038250985.1 Bacteroidales bacterium | reverse complement strand
CTCAGGATCTGATTTACGGCAAAAAACGGCTTCAAAATCCATTTGGTTACAGTAGGCCCTGAACTCCTGCGTGAGCAGTATGTCACCCAGGTTCTCATCCACAATCAGCACACGATCCTGATCATAGATAACCTTTTGGGGCTGCCCGTTGAAGTACACAAAAGCCTTCTCATGAGCCAGAACCGTGGTTCGTGAAGTAAATGGCTGGCGTTGAAAGTAAACATACTTCTGGCGTGACCGGCACAATACCATTACGAAAAAGTACACTTTCTTGCGCCCCTCACCAGTGGTTTGCATGTAATACTCCCCAAAATCTGCTTGTGCCTGATCTCCATAAGCCGGCTCAGGAAGCTTCTCATATTGGCGGTATTTCTTCTCCTTCCCTTTGTTTATCAGATGCCTCTTGCGAATGCTGTTCACAAAGTTGTAAACAGTTTTGCTGTGAACATCCGGAAGGCTAGTAAACTGTTCCTTTAACCGGTCTTCTACCTGAGCAGAGGAGAGATAAGGATAGCCTTCAAGCAAATCCTTCACATAGTTGTAATAGCACTGTAGCTTCTTTGGCAAATGCCGGGTTTGCTCTACCCAATTATGAAAAGCGTCCTCCTCCATACTTAGATACCTGCGCACGGTGGTTCGATCCAATCCCAGTTCCCTGGAAATTTGACTCTTGTTGAAACCTTTCGATTCGAATTCTTTAACTTTGTACCACATAAATGCCTTTTTAAGGTGTTTGTTAAGAGTCTTCATGTTTTAAAGTTTACAGACCTTAAAATTGAAGACTTTTTTCTTGCCTAATCTGGCGATTTACTTTTGCGAAATTCTGGCGATGCAAAGTTGCTGATTACATCTCCCAGTCTCCCCCTCTCCCGATCCCCCCTTCTCCTCATCCCCCCTTCTCCTCCTCACTGCCCCACACACCCGCCCCGTTCCCCCTGCTAAAACCGTCATTCACCGATTTCTGCTTCCGTTATCCTGGCTACCCATGTACATTTGCTTCATTAAACTAAACTCTTAAAATTATCAGCCATGGACTACAATTATAACAAAAACGACGACAACAAACCTAACGACACTGCTGTTAAAGGTTTTCACGGTAAAGCTGCCGCGCTGGGCATCCTGGTAATCGCAGCCGGAATTCTGTTGCTGGCCCGAAACACCGGGTTCCTTGATCCTACTGTAAGCCGGATCATCTTCTCATGGGAAATGCTCCTGGTCGCTATAGGGGTCATCAATATTTTCTGGCGTCAATCATTCTGGTCAGGTGTAATACTGATAGGAGTGGGGGGCTTTTTCCTTTTGGTTAATTTTTACCATATGCCATTCAGCACCTGGCAGCTTTTCCTCCCGGCACTGATTATCCTGGTAGGACTCAAAATGATATTTGGCACATCACATATCGGGAAACGTATGTTTAAGGAACCTTTATTCAGCCAGAGTGTGGGCAACGAGGATTTTTTCGAAGACGTCGCTGTATTCGGAGGAGGCGAACGTAGAGTAGTTACTCCGAATTTTAAAGGCGGACGGATGATTTCCATTTTTGGCGGATCAAAAGTGGACCTTACACACAGCAATATCGTTGCCGGCGACAGACCAATGATTGAAGTGGTTTCCATTTTCGGTGGATCCGGCTTGCTTGTTCCCTCCGATTGGAATGTGAAAGTTGAAGTGTTCAATATATTTGGCGGCTATGTCGATAAACGCATCCCTTCGCAGGTTGATTCCAATAAGACTTTAGTTATTAAAGGAATAACTATCTTTGGTGGTGGTGAAGTGAAAAGCTTTTAAATTCGGTCCCGATAGCTATCGGGATCGGATTTGCGATTTCTGAATTAAGCCCCGCACTTTGGCTTTGTTTTGCTTCACTCACTAACCATCGTACGGAGGCCTGAAACTATAAAATTTTTACCTAAAACGTGAAGCATTGAACCTGCAACCCTGAAAAATTTGAACCACATGGGCTCATAGTTTGCATAGTTTTGCACATAAATATTTGATTAAACCAAAACAATTCCCAGATGCTCATAAAACTCAACCTTCTTAAGTCCTCCCCACCGGGGAGGATTTAGGAGGGGTCTGAAACCCTGAAATGAAAACCACACCCAAAACCTAATACCCAACTTCTAATCCCAATCCTTTTGGAAAAATCCTTTTTCATACGAAACCTCTGGATCTATTACATCGCTTTTTGGATGGCTGTGGCGGTCATCCAATTTGCTTTGTCATTTGGGGTTTACGGACAGGATTTAATGATAGCAGTAGCCGACAGCCTTATTTCGAACCTGGTGTTCGCTTTTCTCGGGGTCGGTTTGTGGTATATGGTCAGGTTCTCGGGGAAACAAATTGATGGTTTTATTAAAAACCTTGCTTATCATCTGGGGGGTTGCGCCTTCTCAATCCTGATCTGGCAAATTGTATCCTATACCGTGCTTCGTATGTTATTCGGAAGCAATAATAACTACATGAATTTCCTGGTCACTTCAATGATAGTAAGGGTTCTGACAGGTGTTCTGATTTATTTTCTGCTTATTTCCATTGATTTTCTGGTTTTAAGTTTTGAAGAAATGCAGGAAAGGGCTGAGCGCGAAGCTTCCTTATCGGCCATGCTTCGCGATGCCGAACTCACTATGTTGCGATCACAGATACGGCCCCATTTCCTGTTCAACAGCCTTAATTCGGTAAGCGCGCTTACACTCTCCAATCCACAGGCAGCACAGGATATGATTATCAAACTTTCGGAATTTATGCGGCATTCGTTAACACTTGGAGCCGATACCATGAATTCGCTGAATGATGAATTATATCATGCCGGTTTGTATCTTGATATAGAAAAAGTGCGTTTTTCCGACCGGATGATTATTGAAAAGGAACTGGATCCGGAATGTGGCACCATGATGCTTCCTGCCATGATCCTTCAGCCCATACTCGAAAATGCCGTTAAACATGGTGTAAATACCATGCTTTCGTCCTGCACCATTTCACTGAAGGCATTCTGCACTGAATTCAATCTGGTAATCACTATCAGCAATAATTTTGATCCCGACGCTGTTCCCCGCAAAGGCACCGGAACAGGACTCAAAAATGTTCAAAAAAGAATGTCTGCACTATACGGCCGTAATGATTTGCTGACCTATAAAACATCAGATGAAGTATTTGAGGTTAAGCTTCAGATCCCGATGAAGAAAGAACTCATTGCGAAATCCCGATTGAAATCGTAGAATAAAATTCCCTTTAGTTCTTTAATGATTTTTGATCAAAGTAATATGCAAATGGCTTTTTCACAAGGCGCCATTAATCACAGGATGTTTTTATTTAAAGAACTCTTGTTAATTTTACCTTACTAATCTGTTATTTTTAATAAATTTAAGCCTATTCAGATGCAACCTGTTTCAACCATAATAATTGATGATGAACCGCTGGCACGCGAAATCGTTAAACGATATGCTTCGGAGATTGAAGGACTAAATGTTGTTGCCGAATGTGGCGATGGTTTCGAAGCACTCAGGCAAATACAGGAATTAAAACCTGATTTGCTTTTCCTTGACATACAGATGCCTAAACTCGATGGATTCGAATTGCTCGAAGTCCTTGATTATAACCCTGCCATCATTTTTGCAACGGCTTTTGATCAGTTTGCAATCAAAGCATTCGAAATGAATGCAGTAGACTACCTGCTCAAACCATTTTCAAAAGACAGATTTGAATCAGCCGTTCAAAAAGCCATGCAGCGTTTAGGGCTCGAAAAACTGACTGCCAATACATCTCTCGATAAATTAAAAGAAGATGTGCAGGAATCGCGTGGTATGCTCGACCGTGTTGTAACAAGGCTTGGGTCAAAAGTTACAGTGATTCCTGTGGACAGGATTTGGTACATCGAATCGGCCGACGATTATGTGATGATCTATTCCGAACTGGGTAATCACCTGAAAGAAAAAACGATGAAATATTTCGAGGAGCATTTGCCTTTAAACAATTTTGTACGGATACACCGCGGTTCCATTATCAGCCTGGCGCAAATATCAGCCATCGATCCCTATACAAAAGACACGCATATGGTTACACTCAAATGTGGCGCCAAGCTCCGCGCCAGTGCCGAAGGATATAAAAAACTCAGGGCATTGCTTTAGGTTATCTGGTGTCTGCACACCCGCAGGGTGTCTGAACACCAGATGCGAAATCAAAATATCATTTCTACATCTTCTTCCTTCAGCTCAATTTCGCTCATTCCCACAAAATCTGTTTCATCTAGTTCCAGCAATATCTTACCCAAAGCCACATTGCATAAACTATCTTCCCTCATTCTGCAATAATCCTGGTAGGATGAGTATTCCCAATCCCACATATTTCCGGCCAATCCGGCTTTTACAGGATTTTGGTGCAAATACCAAAATGCTGTTATCGCATGGACATGATCTTTGATGATTTTTGATTTTGTTTTTTGTTGGAATAAACTTCCTGTTCGGTTTCCTTTGTAATTGATACTCTTTGCATAGCTACTTTGAAGTAACTGAAATCCATTTGATAATGCAGGCATCGTGTTTCCTCCCCAAGTAATTGGCTCAAGGCTAGCTTCGTCTGCATAAATTAAAAAATGAAAGTGATTTGGCATCAGGCACCATGCTATTATTTGGCATCTGGGTGCTATATATTTATAGCAAAGAGATTTAAAATGTAAATAGTTATCATGACTGAAGAAAATAGGCTGCTTATTTATGCCTCGGTTATATATATGATAAAGTCCGGGCTGTGAAAATCTCATAGTGTAGAATTTATTAGGTGTCTGCACACCAACTTTAGATTGGTGTCTGTACACCCAACGGGTGTCTGGTATCTGGAATTGTTATCTAAATTGGTAAACAAAAATAAGGAAAATACCAGAATGTCAGATACCCTGCGGGTGTGCAGACATTAAGAACGTTCGCCAAAAGATTAAGTTAGGTGTCTGCACACCCAACGGATGTCTGACACCTGAAATTGCTACCTGCCTTAATTGGTAAACAAAAATAAGGAAAATATGAGAATGTCAGACACCCTGCGGGTATGCAGACATGAAACCCGATATCAATATTTTTTGTTCCTTTGCATTAACTAAATTATTGACATCCAACATCCGACATCACATGCGCTTTCCTGTTTTCTATCTGATTAATTTTTCAATTATATTGGTAGTATTGATATTCCTTATAAAATACCTCTGGGATATATTTTATGGCGAAACTTATGAGCCCCCTGAGTGGGAGCGGGCCCGGAAGGAGGGAAGTCTGAACCGAAAATTACTCAAGGCTTCACGCAATTACCCTGACAAAGTAAGACTCTATAATTTTTGGCTGCAAATATACCGGCTGAATAAAGATAAAATCGAGGGCGACTTCGCTGAGTTAGGCGTCTATAAAGGAGAGAGTTCCCACTTGCTTCATCTAATGGCTCCTGAAAGGGAACTTCATCTTTTCGATACTTTCGAAGGATTTACAAATACTGACCTGCAACCTGAGACCGGGAAGGCAGCTACTTATTCAGATAAGAATTTTGCCGATACCTCAGTTAATAAGGTATTGGAAAAGATTGGCGGTAATCCGAAGAAAATTAAAATTCATGCCGGATATTTTCCTCAATCAACAGAAGGGATGGACGATGTTGCTTTTGCTCTTGTCAGCCTGGATGCCGATTTGTATAATCCCACCAAAGCCGGTCTTGAATATTTTTATCCGCGTCTGTCACCCGGAGGTGTTATTTTTATTCATGATTACAACTACAAATGGGAAGGACTTATGAAAGCTGTTGATGAATTTGCTAAAAATATACCTGAAAACCTGGTTTTATCACCCGATTTGGACAGCACAATTATAATTGTAAAGAACAAGAAGTAAGTTCAAATCAAGTATTTTATCATTTCCGGCAGTTTTTAAAATTATTTTTACTTTAGTATTTGCTATTCAAAAGCTTCATTTTCTATTAATTAACATTCAATTCAGCCTTGTTTTATTAATTTCATGATAAATATTTCGCCTCGGGTGTTGTTCATACCAAATAAGTTGTATCTTTGCACCCTCCTAAGACAGAAGCCTTTTTATAAGGCAACCGTTTATAAGCGAAGGACTAAAGTTTTTCAATAGTCCGGGAAACCTGAGAAATTAAGACGATATAGGTTTCAAAACACGATAATGGCTAACGATTACTCGTTGCCAGCTTTTACGAAAGCCTCTTGTGTTGAACGTCTTAACATCAGAATTGTATCCCGTAGTAAATGAAATCAGCCCTTTGACGGAGAAAACCGCAACGGGCATTTTTTTTTGATGCACTTGCAAACAAAGGCAAACAGAATACAAATTAGTTAAGTAATCATATTGATTATCCAAATTAAATTGTACTTTTGCAGCCCCTTAGAAAAAAAATAGCTGAATTAACAGAAAAATCAATAGATTCAATATGCCTACAATAGCACAACTGGTTCGTAAAGGTCGTCAGAAACTGACTGATAAAAGCAAGTCGCCGGCATTGGATTCATGTCCTCAACGCCGCGGTGTTTGCACAAGGGTTTATACAACTACACCTAAGAAGCCAAACTCGGCCATGCGTAAAGTAGCCAGGGTTCGTCTCACTAACGGTAAGGAAGTAAACGCTTACATTCCGGGTGAAGGCCATAACCTGCAGGAACACTCCATTGTAATGATCCGTGGCGGTCGTGTTAAAGATTTGCCAGGTGTTCGTTACCACATCATCCGTGGCGCTCTCGATACTTCAGGTGTTGACGGACGCAACCAGAGCAGATCAAAATACGGTACAAAACGTCCTAAAAAAGGCGCGGTTGCCAAGAAGCCAGCAGCAGGCAAGAAAAAATAATTGATTGACGAAACGATAAGCACAACTCAAAATGAGGAAATCATCACCCAAGAAACGCGTCATACTACCTGATCCTAAGTTCAACGAACAGGTGGTTACAAAGTTTGTTAACAATATGATGGAGCGTGGTAAGAAAAATTGCGCTTACGACATTTTTTACGACGCTATTGAAATCGTTACCGAAAAACTGAAAGAAGACGGTTTGGAAGTTTGGAAAAAAGCATTGAACAATGTTACTCCGAATGTAGAGGTTCGCAGCCGCCGTATTGGTGGTGCTACTTTCCAGATTCCTTCTGAAATCCGTCCCGGACGGAAACAGTCGATCGGTATGAAAAACCTTATCCTGTTTTCACGCAGGCGACATGAAAAATCGATGGCTATGAAATTAGCCAGCGAGATTATGGCCGCTTACAAAGAAGAAGGTTCGGCATTCAAAAAGAAAGAAGATACACACCGTATGGCCGAAGCTAATAAAGCTTTCTCCCATTTCCGGTTCTAATTAAGCTAATAGGAAGATACTTACATGTCATCAGATAAACTGAAATATACGCGTAACATAGGCATAATGGCCCACATCGACGCCGGTAAAACGACGACGACGGAGCGTATATTGTACTATACCGGTCGCAATTACAAGCTCGGTGAAGTACATGATGGTACCGCAACTATGGACTGGATGATCCAGGAACAGGAGCGCGGTATTACCATCACTTCTGCTGCTACAACTGTTAACTGGGATTTTGAAGACCAGGATTATCGTCTTAATATAATTGACACACCGGGTCACGTTGATTTTACTGTCGAAGTAGAACGCTCACTTCGCGTACTCGACGGTGCTGTTGCAGTTTTCTGCGCAGTTGGTGGTGTTGAACCTCAAAGCGAAACAGTTTGGAAACAAGCCGATAAATATAAAGTTCCCCGTATTTGTTTCATCAATAAGATGGATCGTGCAGGTGCTGATTTCTTTTCCGTTGTTGATGAACTGAAAGAAAAACTGGGAGCTAATGCAGTTCCCCTTCAGATACCTATCGGATCCGAAGACACTTTCATTGGTGTGGTTGACCTTATCAAAAATAAGGCTATCATTTGGGACGAAAGCTCCAAGGGCATGAGTTTTACCGAAGGACCTGTTCCTGAAGACTTACTCGAGGTTGTTGATGAGTATCGTACCCGTCTCATCGAAGGATGTGCTGAAGAGGAAGATGAACTTTTAGAGAAATTTTTTAACGACCACAATTCGATAACAGTTGAAGAGATGCGCCGCATCATTCGCCAGGCTACTATCGCAATGAAAATAACTCCGGTTATTTGTGGTTCGGCATTCAAAAATAAAGGTGTTCAGAATCTGTTGAATGCTATCTGTATGTATCTGCCAAATCCTTATGATGTTCCTGCTGTTACGGGTATTAATCCCGATACTGAAAAGGAAGAAGTCCGTCATATTGATTCAGAAGAACCATTTGCAGCACTTGCTTTTAAAATTGCAACTGATCCTTTCGTAGGTCGTATCGCATTCTTCCGGGTTTATTCAGGAACTCTGCAGTCAGGCAGCTATGTACTGAATGCTACTACAGGAAAAAAGGAACGCATTTCCCGCATCATGCAAATGCATGCCAACAAACAAATTCCTTTGGATCTGATTGAAGCAGGTGATATTGGCGCAGCGGTAGGTTTTAAACAAATCCGTACCGGCGACACGCTCTGCGACGAAAAGCATCCTATCATACTCGAATCTATGACATTTCCTGAACCGGTTATCAGTGTTGCCATTGAGCCACGTACCCAGGATGATGTTGATAAACTGGATATTGCCCTTTTAAAATTGGCAGAAGAAGATCCTACTTTCAAGATCCGTACCGATCAGGAAACCGGTCAGACTATTATCTCCGGGATGGGCGAATTGCATCTTGATATTTTAACGGACCGTTTGCGCAGGGAATTTAAACTCGAAGTTAACCAGGGTGCTCCCCAGGTTGCATACCGCGAAGCTGTT
>JBBSBT010000093.1:0-8918 GCA_038250985.1 Bacteroidales bacterium | reverse complement strand
GATCCAGAATTTTGGTTTTAGCAAAGGATTTAAAGCTGTTTTATACCTGAAGATCCAAACTGTTAACAAAAGCAAACCAGATGCAAGCCACCAGTAAACATTTGCAAAATTCATCAGCAGAAGCACAGCAACCATCCCAAGAAAATTAAACGCAAGCCACACCAGCGAATAGCTTAAGAGGGGGATTTGTTTGTTTGACTTTATCTCAGCCATCCGTTTTTTATCCGAGCTGAGCATCACCGGGCCTTTAAGCAGTGCGGTTTTGCCGATATAAATACCAATGGCCGCAGCCAGAACTCCAAAAACCAGGTAAAAGGACCATAATAAAAGTATGGGGACCCAGACAGTGCTGAAGTGCATCTGAAGCTGTTTTTCGGAAAATGTTACCAGCGAGGCATACAGATCCACAATATTAAATCCGTAAAAAATAATAAAACCGGCTATCTTCTGGATAAAGCTCCATGACACAGCCAATAAACTTCCGAGCAAAAAGCCAATCATGTTTTTGCCAAAAACCCGCACCGAAAGCTCCAGCAAAAAAGCTTCGAATAATATAGCGATCATCGGGCCAAAAATAACAGCGCTGGGCGAAACGGATTTCATCAAAGCACAGATCAGGCCGGTGCGCCATATCAAACCCTTCTCCTTCCATTGAAAACTGACCGAAATCAGAAGGATGATACCAATTGATGTTAACAAGATACTACTGAAAGGAACCCGGAGATTGTGCAGAAAACTACCGAGCACAATTTCGGACGATGCCCACAGACAACCCAGCACGGCCGCTTTGAGCCAGGTAATACTAAGCTGTCGGTCAGGGTTCATTTACAAGACAAATTTTTGTAGCACAATAATTAAAAAGATGAAATCCGGCAGAGCCTTCAGCAACCAATTCCAGCATTTTATCGGAATCCATAATCCGGGTAGCTCCAATTATATCGACACCCCTGGCGAAAAGGACATCAGGAAGCAAGCCGCTTGTCGGGCCCACCAGGATAACTTTGGCTTTTTCAGGGATTTTTCCCAGTAATTTATCCAGGGTATCGTTGGCTAGTGATGCACCTGTTATTATCACAACATCAGAATGTGCAAGCGTATCCTCAGTTAGCTCTGCAGGAATATAATATTGACGATACTCTTCAGGGACAGCGTTTTCGTTCAGTTCAATAATTTTCAGAATCGAATTACTCTCAGCTATTTTTTTAATGTACGACAAGAATGCTCCTACTACGCACACCTGCTTCATTTCCGATAAATCAATTAATTCAATCGGATCAATGTTTTCGATAATAGTATATTTTGATTCCGCGATTAGTTCGGCTGAAAGGGCATTCATCGCGGCAAGTTTTAGTGTTTTAAAAAAACACGATTGATCAGAGTGATTAAACAAATCTACCAATTTCCGGCCCTTAAAATTTCCGGGAGTAAAATCGCCGAAGCCTCTGCTGCGATTGTGTGCACAGCTATCCGGCGAGCTCAAATCGTTGGAGGCAAAGCCACTGTACCCACTTGAAAGCTTTATTGCCGTGAGATAAACACCCGCTACAAACTGCTCTATGGTAACAGTATTTAACCGATGACCATATTTGTTTTTTATTATTTTAAAAGTGTCGTCAATTATCATTGCAACTCTTTATATTAGTTTATCTATACTGTTTCATTTTTACTTTGAAAAACACGTGCAAATTTAGAACATTGAAAGTTAAAACCATGAATTATATTAACAATACAGACATTCTTACAATTGAAACATTCAGGTTGTTTCCACAAGCATATTACTTTTAATTTAGCTGAAACAGTTAATCATTACCTGGAATATCAAGAAAAAAGCTGCCCGAGCCGGGCAGCTTTCTAATCAAAAAAAACACAACCTGGAGATTACTTTTCAATTTTATTTTCAGCAACTGATGCCCATTCAGCGTAAGCGCCGGCATACAGTTTAACATTTGGAAAACCTGCTATTTCTTTGAGTGCAAAGTAAGCGACCGCTGCTTTAATACCTGACTGGCAATATACCACGATCTCCTTATCCGGTGTTACACCAAATCTTGCAGCAACGGCAATTATATCATCTTTCGATTTGTATTCGCCGGTAGGTGTCTGTACTTCTTTAAAGTTCATAAAAACAGCCCCCGGTAAATGGCCCTGGCTTCTTTTATCCTTGTCGGCTCCGTTGTACTCATCCAGTTCGCGTACATCCAGTAACACAGCAACGGGATTGCCGATCAATGTTTTTACTGAAGCCATATCGATATCCACCCCTGCATTTATGGTCGGAATGAAAGTGGCAGGTTTCAGTTTAGCAGGAACAGAAGTGAGCGGGATGCGGACGGCTTCCATCTGTGACATATCCCTGTGAAATAAAGTAACATCGTCAACACCAAGATACGTTAACACCCACCATACACGGCTGCTGTACTTTTGAGATCCGTCGTCGTAGATTATAATTTTTGATGTGTTGCTAACACCATTCTTGCCGAAAATTTCTGCAAGTTCGGCAACATCCTTAAACTGTCCTTCGATGGGCCCGGTCTTATAGAGGTTTTTATGAGGAATATTAATGGCCCCTTGTATGTGTTGTTTTGCATACACATCTGCAGCCTGTACGTCAATAACCACCATGGTTTTGTTGGTTTTGAGCTCCACAGCGAATTCCTTTGCCAGTATTGTATGTGCGGCTGCCATGACATTACTGCCATAAATGCAGCACAATGCAACCAGGATAATCAGTGAATTAATCTTTTTCATTTTTCTGCTTTTTAATTTAACTTAACCTGAATCTGCAACAGGAACATATCGTTGGGAACCTCGTTGTAATTTGTAATATCGGTTGATGAACTTGATTCCAGATTATAGAGGTAATTGAGTTGAATACGCGTCCAGTCGTTTGCATAATAGTTGAGGCCGAATGTGAAAGTTGACTGCCTGAAGGAAGTATGGTCAAAATCCTGCAGATCCATGTTCGGATCGTAAGTTTCGTATTTCACCAATGGCATAAGTTTCCATTTTGTATTATACATCAACTGGGTGAAATAGCCATTGCTTTTAAAATTACCAACCACCAATTCAGGAGTTGCACCACAACCGCCGCCTATAAGTTTTGATCCTTTGTCCTGCCCGAAAACATACTCGGACTGGAGAATAAAATTGTATTTCTTCAGTGTAATATCAAAGCCATAACGCATGCGCTCATCCATTTTTGTTACTGTTACATCTGCATTTTTTTGTTTGCCAGTGTGGTAGCTTCCTCCTACACTAATCCAATCGTATGGAGCAAATACCAGGCGGCCGATAAAATCTTTTGACCTGTCGATATCAAGTGTGTTTTTTCCTGTACCGTTTGTAACGGACAATGAATAGGAAAAAATATTTTCCTTTTCAAGCCCGAAAAACTTTTTGGCACCCGTAGTACCGCTGATCATAACGCCCAGGTCACGGTCGGGTGAAGTAAGTTCGTTAACGACTTTCGACCTGTTGATGGTATAAAGATCCTGACACCCCGTTGTAAGCTCGAGCCCGAAAGGTTTTTTAAACTGTCCCATTGATATTTTAAACCACGGCTTAAAGCGGTTATAGGTAACAAAAGCATCGAGCAGGTAAGGGCCATTCTGAAACGTACTGAATTCGGCCAGAACATAATATGAGAAATCATAAGGGATGTTCCCTGCAAAACCAAGACGTGCCCGGCGAAAACTGAAACCCATATCATTTTTTGAAGTGCCATCGACATTTTTACCATTGAAACCCACCTTAAATTCAGGCTGTATATAGCCGATAACCGATGCACCTCCGGTAGAGGAAGAGGGTTCCATACAACCCTGTGCACTCAGGCGGGTTGTGGCGAACAGGGAAAGTATAATCAATATTGAGAGAGGAATTTTCATAGTATGTTTTTTAATAAAAGGGGAAGAATCCCATGATTCTTCCCCTTTGTTTGAATGATAAATGTTAGTTTGTGACAACGGCCCAGTTTTTGGCACCTTTGTAAACGGGTTGGGCATTAGTTTTTAACTGATCATACACCAGACGGTTTGCACCGAAACCGATACCTTTGGTTTTGTAGCCAAGCACATTAAGCCAGAATGATGCAATGCTTGATGTTTGGCCAGTATAGCAATATACAAGTTGTTCTTTTGAAGGGTCGAATGCTTTAACTAAATCACCAGCCAGCGCAATAACAGGCATATTAAAGGCTCCTGTATAATGGCCAAATTTTAAATAGTTTTCATTCGTCCAATAATTCATAACCTGGAAGTTAGCCGGGGTAGCCAGAACGTCAGCAGCAGCGGCAGTTGTAAAACCTGCATTCAAAACTGCCTGTACGCGTTCTTTAAGGATAGCAGCACCATCTGTTGCGGTCGAAGTCCATACTGGTTCAACAAAAACGCCGTTTGCCGGAGCTGCTGTTGTTACCCAATTGGGACTACCGACTGCTATATTACCATTTGCAGCTACTTCAACCCCTGAATTAGAAACCCATGGTGTTTTATATGTTGCATTCCAGCCAGCCATTCCCCATTTAAGAACAACTGCAGTAGGGTATCCGGAAAGACGGAGTGCCATAACAGCTTGTCCTGCAGTTTGACCGGTGAAACAAACCACACAAATTGGTTTATCTTTATAATTTGCAGCGGCAGTAATCACATCTTTTAAAGCAACATTAACAGCATTTTTAATATGGCCCGCGGCAAAGTCAGTAGCCGGGCGAATGTCGAAAACATTATAACCAGGCATAGTACTGGTTATTGAATCAATAGGGCCTCCCATTTTAGTGGATTTGGGATCAACGATCCAGTTTTTAGCCAGATCCGGAAGATCGAGTGTGTTGGCTACAAGGTAGGTTTTCAAAGTTACATAGGCATTTACGGCTTCAGGTGCATCCTTTTTACAGGATGTTGTCATAAGTACAGGCAAAAATGCCAGTAAAACAGCGAGGTTAATCAGTTTTCTCATAATAGTTTTTTTTGTTTTTTGGTTTGTGAACTTGTTTCGGCTTGATTTATTGAATTTTACATTGTTATTCAGTTCACAAAACTATGTCCAATTCGAAGAACACTTTTATGTTTCAGTATTGGTTGCAGTGGTTAAATACCTGCGCTTCGTCAATAAAAAAATGATGCATATCATAAAATAATGAATTGTTTAATGTATTTTTACATCCGAATTAAAAGAAAACTTATGCCTATATTAGGTCCGGATACATGCGTTTCCTTTGTTTACGAACTTTCCTGTTTCGATTTGCTTACTCCGGATGAAAGAGAGTTGGTGGATACGCGGTCGGTACTGGTGAATTATAAGAAAGGGGAGAACATATGCAAACAGGGAGCGTTTGCCTCCCATATCATGTACCTGGAAAAAGGATTGGTAAAGATTTTCCTGGAAGGAAATCCAAAAGATCTGATTTTAACAATTACCCCTCAGAAGAACCTGATGGGATTACAGTCGCTTTACGAAGGGAATAATACATTTCTATACAGCATCAGCACCTATACTGAATCGGCTGTCCGCCTCATTGATATCCAGATATTCAAGCAATTACTCAAGCAGAATCCGCATTTCGCATACCGGATTATTAATATATTGAATGAGAGCACATCGCAATCGTACGGCCGTTTCTTCAGTCTAACCCAAAAACAGCTTCATGGCCGCCTGGCTGACATTTTGCTATGCCTTTCACGAAAAATATTTAAATCCGAATCTTTTGATTTACCTCTTTCACGAAGCGATCTGAGCGATCTTACCAGCATGTCGACCGAGAGCGTAATACGTATTATGAAAGATTTTAAGGACGATGGAATTATTGATATCAACAACAAATCCATAACGATTGTGGATATCCCCAGGCTCGACAGCATCAGTGCCAAAGGTTAGGCCTTATGCATAAATGCAGGGATACAGAAGGAGGAGATAGAGTGATTTTTACTCTTTTGATCCGATATATCCTGTGATATCACTCAACCCAATCTGTTTATCGTACAAATCAAGTACATCAGATGGATCAAGAAGTACAACCCGTTCAATTTTATCATCAACCTGCCGGTACCATATTTCGGCATAAAAATCCGAAAGTGCATACAGGTGGACATTATAAAACAGGTAGACACGGCTAAGGGCATGATTCCCTTTTTCGAACAGCAGTTCGACCTGGCGGAAGATGGTAAGTTTTTGGAATTCGTCGCGTTTCACTTTACCAAATCTAAAATTCGAAACGAAAATCAGCAGGTAAGCTGCTGCTTTTTATTTTCGATTTGTCTCAATTATATATTTTCCCTGTAACGATTGCAGTTTTGACAAATCGGCCTTGCGGTCGTATATACGTACAAGCTCAACTATGCCGGCTTTGTTATAAATGGATGCCTGTGCGGCATCGTATGTTTTATAATCAAAGTTATTACGAATAGCGATAGTGGCTTTTTCAAATTCGGACCAGGTCATAAACAAAGGTAGCAGGACATAATAGGTAAACTCTTTATCGATGTCTTTGTATATGCCTTCAGCCATTACTTCCAGATCGAAAAACCGCCGGATTTTGATCAGGCTTTGGTAAGGTTTCACGGTTGTGTTAGCCTGAAATTTAACATCCACCTGCCTGTAATGATTGATAAGCTCAGGCAGCTGGTTGTAATCCTGCATATTAACACGTATGGCGGTTGCCGGCTTATTATACAGCACTATACTGCTGAGGGCAGCGTCAAATTCAATCTTGTGATCACGCCTGATATGCATGGTCATACGGATAAAATCATCTTCATGGCAGACATCAAAATTTTTGATTACCATAAAAACGGATTTGGGCCTTTGATCTCTGTCATTCGTAGGCACAAAATATTCTTCATAAAATCCGGGATAGGGTTCAAGGCTCTCAAGAAGAAGCTCAGGAAAAACCAGGTCCGAAGCCAGTGAAACCAGCTTTTCTTTTTTTAGGAGATATCCTAAGGATTGAATATTGTCTGTCATAAATGGAGAATTAGTTTGTTTTTATAGTACCGGAGTTTATAAACGATGGTGAACTTACTGAACCGAAAAATGTGAATCCCCGGCTACACATTTCCTGTTTAACAAAAATAGAGATTTTTTCAGGAAAAAACAAATCGGGTGACGGAAAGCAATTTATTAATGGTTAAGCTCACTGAAATTATAAGATTAACAAACCAGATCACAATTTTGTTAATTTTACCCCTTCATAAACGCTAAAAAAAATACTTTGAAAAAGCATATTCCAAACTTTCTTACATCATTGAACCTTGCAAGTGGCACTATTGGTATTATTTTAGCCTTGCAATACCGGATCGATTATGCTGCTTATTTTATTGCCCTGGCTGCACTGTTCGATTTTAGCGACGGCCTGGCAGCGCGGTTACTTCATGTGAAGAGTGAAATCGGGAAAGAGCTGGATTCGCTTGCAGATGTAGTTTCTTTTGGCGTACTTCCGGGAATTCTGATATACCAGCTTATGGCGAACAGTCCCAATACACCTGTCGCCGGATCGCATCTTAGTATTTTTTCATTAATTGCCCTGATCATCCCTATTCTTTCGGCTGTAAGGTTAGCCAAATTCAACCTCGACACAAGGCAGACTACCTCATTCATTGGACTGCCCGTGCCGGCCAATGCATTATTTCTTGGATCTCTCCCCCTGATCAAGATGCAGGCCGGGTTCAGCGATTCGCTTTCGTGGCTTACCATGATTACCGATAATTATTATATACTTGCATTTATTGCCGTGGGAATGAGCCTGCTGCTGGTGTCGGAAATACCTTTGATCTCGCTAAAATTCAGTAACCTTAAATTTGCGGAAAACAAGCCCCAATTCATATTGGTAGCATTCGCTGTAATTGCATTTTTACTGCTTACATTTGCAGCTATTCCATTAATCATTCTGGCCTATATTTTGCTTTCATTGATTTTTAAGCCAACGACATACTAGCCATAGTCTCCTGGCAGCCTGGAAAGCAGGCCGGTTTAGCAAACCATTAAATTCCTGGAGAAATATATTTTCCGGCTATTGTGTACGGAAGTGTCAGCCGGTTATCTGCGCAACTCGAAATTACTTCCCAGGTATACCTTACGCACCTGTTCATCGGCAGCCAGTTCTTCAGCTGAACCCGACAAAAGCACCGAACCTTCGAACAACAGGTAAGCCCTGTCGGTAATAGTTAATGTTTCGTGAACGTTGTGATCGGTTATAAGGATTCCGATATTTTTTGCTTTAAGTTTCACGACAATATTCTGAATATCCTCAACAGCAATAGGATCGACCCCGGCAAAGGGTTCGTCGAGTAAAATAAATTTCGGGTCCGTAGCCAGGGCACGTGCAATTTCGGTACGTCGACGTTCGCCGCCCGAAAGCTGTATTCCCATATTTTTACGTACGTTATTCAATCCGAATTCATCGAGCAATGATTCGAGCTTGTCGGACTGCTGAGCTTTTGTAAGTTTAGTGAACTCGAGTACCGCTGTTATATTATCTTCCACTGAAAGTTTACGAAAAACAGAAGCTTCCTGGGCGAGGTATCCGATCCCTAACTGTGCCCTGCGAAAAACGGGTTCCCGGGTTATATCGCGGTCATCAAGGAACACTTTTCCCTGCAAAGGCTTAATCAGACCTACAATAATATAAAACGAAGTGGTTTTACCTGCACCATTCGGACCAAGCAGCCCGACTATTTCGCCTTGAGCAACCTCAATGGAAACGTGGTTTACAACGGTGCGCTGTCGGTATTTTTTAACTAAATCTTCGGTACGTAATATCATATTTTCCGTTGAGACGGTAAAGGTAGTAAAATTAGTTTGAAGGGTTTGAAGAGTTTCGGGTTTGAAGGATTAATGCTTCGCGTTCAAATGCTGTTCGTTCAAAGATTTAATGGTCCCAATTGTCACATTGCCTAATTATCACATTGTCGAATTATCACATTGTC
>JBBSBT010000092.1:0-9093 GCA_038250985.1 Bacteroidales bacterium | reverse complement strand
CCCCCTGCGTTTTGCCCGTCGCATGCTCGATTATACCGACGAAGTTACAGGTGTTGAAATCCGCCTGGCCAAAACTGCAGATGCAGCGCAGATAAAGCAGAAAATAGAAGAGATCACAGGAACTGGATTCAAAGTACAAAATCGTTTCCAGCAACAGGAAGTGCTTTATAAAATAATGAAATCCGAAAAATGGGCTGTTTTCCTGATCCTGACCTTTATTCTTATTGTAGCTTCTTTCAACGTTATCGGCTCGTTGACCATGCTGATTCTCGACAAAAAGAAAGACATCGGAATCCTTCGCAGCCTGGGAGCCCGGGATGCAACCATTAAAAGGATTTTCTTTTTCGAAGGTTTACTTATCTCGCTTATCGGGGCTTTGTCCGGGCTTTTGCTTGGTCTGCTTGTGTGTGTTCTGCAGCAGAAATTCGGATTTGTAAAATTGCAGGGCGGCGGATCATTTATTATCAATGCCTACCCTGTAAAACTGATTGCCACTGATTTCGTATATGTATTTAGTACTATTGCACTTATTGGAGCCGTGGCGGCCTGGTACCCGGTAAAACGCATAGCGGTGATGCTGAAAAATCCGGTATAAAACCCTTTATAAGAACTCAAATTTCATCCACTTAGTCCGGTATTTTATCAAAATCAGAAACCTGATCACTGATATTTCAGCCGGGCTAAACATAAAAAAAATCATCCCGGAATATATTCCCGCCACTTTTGGCAGCAGGAAATACTCCGGGATGAAGACATTGGTTGGCTGAGGAATAGTTTAAAACTTACTCTGTTTGCCGATCTCTATTTCTTCTCAAGTAATTTGAAGAACTGATCCAGCTCTGGTAAAATTACGATACGTGTCCGGCGATTAGCGGCTTTGCCATCGGCGCTATCGTTGGATGTAACCGGCTGATATTCACCACGTCCAGCTGCAATAATATGTGCAGGATCAAGACCATACTTAGTCTGAAGCAAACGAACGATGGTAGTCGAACGCTTAACACTTAAATCCCAGTTATCAAGCAGGTCGCCTTTTTTAAATGGCACATTGTCAGTATGACCTTCGACCATAAAGTCCATATTAGGCTGATTTTTCAGAACCAGGGCAACTTTGCCAAGAACCGTATTAGCCTTGTCGGTTACTTCATAACTTCCGCTTTTAAACAAAAGTTTATCGGAAATATCGATAAATACCACCCCTTTATCCACCTTAATATTGATATCCTTATCATCCAGATTGCCAATGGCGCCTTTCAGGTTCATTACTAAAGCAAGGTTAAGAGAATCTTTTTGTGCCAGCGACATTTGCAGGCCCTGGATATAGGCATCTTTCATACCAAGGTTTTCCATTGATTTGTTGATACTGGCAGCTTGTGAACTGGAAATAACCGAAAGGGCTTCTAACTGGTTTAACACTACGGTGTTGTTTTCTTTCAGGTAGGACTTCTCCTTGGCTAAATCGGCAAGCTTTTGGTTGAGATCGTCAATCTGCTTCAGGTAATTGGCCTTAGCAGTTTCACATGCATTTAAATCGTTCTGCTTTTTTGAATATTGAGCATTCAAAGCATCAAAACTTGATATCTGTGCTTTGTATTTCTTCTGACTTACGCATGAGGTTCCCAGCAGTATTACTGCAAGACCCATCGCTAAAAATAGTTTTGTTTTCATGTGCATTGTTTTTAATTAGGTTAAATCTGTAATGAACGAATCTCTTATAATATAAGTTCAAATCCGGATAAAATTCATACAACTTTTGGACGATATCTGGTCCGGCTTTGAAAATGCAAAGTTAAAGAATTATTGAATTAAAGGCAAGGTTGATCTAACATTTAATGCCGCATGGAAAATAAACGCTTTTAATTTCTGAAATTTTAACAATACAGCTTTAAAAAGTTTTGCCTCAATACATGAATTTAAGTTTTTACAGTCAGTAATCAAAATATTTCATCTTTTTTGATCTTGCGTCTTTATAAGTTTCGCGAATATCCTGAAATTCCATAATCTCAAATTACCCTTTAGCTAACCATTGAAAATTCGATAATTTGTACCTGCCACAATATCAATGGATTTGCGGATTTGACTCATTTGGATGGGGTATCGGGCCTATCAATATTCAGGCCTGGCATCAGGATAAGTTTCAAAGGCCAAAAACGGGTTTCAAAAAAAGGCCTTATCTTATTGATATATAGATATATAGTTGTTAATAAATCGTTTAATAACTTATTTTACACCACTTAAAGCCGGCATTTTTTTGTAATAACTTGCAGTTAAAATTAGGTATAAACTGAATAATGGCTTCTTACTAATGAAAAACTATACTATGATCGGATCAGGGCAGGAATCAGTAAGAACAATCTTGTACCATTACAGTCAGTTAAAAACCGAAGCTATTCAGCAAAACGGCTTCCGTGCTAATCAAGTAAAAGATTAAAACTACCGACATGAAGAAATCATTATATATTCGAGTCTGTCATAAGGCATTAAAGTTACTGGTAATACTTATGCCTTACTTCTTTTGCGCTACATTAACGGCAGGCTCGTTGTCGCATAAAGCAGATTACGGTTCCGTTAACACGCCAGATACAACGGCGAGTGGTATCATGTCGGCAGCTTCAATTAACAAACAGAATGTTATTAACCCTGTTTTGTATAAAAATACATTTATCAGCAGTTCGCAGTATACAATTAACAATTTATTATACAAGAATTCAAGGCCGGGTTTTATCTTAAAGAGTGTCTTTGCAGATCCTGTTATTACTTGCCCGGGAAATATAGTAATGAATACCGACTCGTTATGTTATGCTCATGTGAGCGGCCTTGCTGCCGCAATAAGCGACCCGGATAACGACACTACAACCCTCACCTGGGTAATGAGTGGAGCTACAAATGCATCTTCTCCGATTAGCGGGATAAATAACATTAACTCAACTTATATTTTCCCTGGAGGCACAACAACAATTACTTACAGAGTTACTGATGCAACTGGAAATACAGCTGCTTGCAGTTTTACTGTAGATGTTAATGACATAGTTCCTCCCACAATTATTTGCCCACCAAATACAATCTTAACTATACCAAGCTGTGCTACACTAACTGCTGCCGTTAAGTTCTTTCCTCTGTCAGTCACTGACAATTGCGGAATTGACAATTTTTCAAGCAATCCGATACTACCGGCACAATTTCCAATTGGCATTACAGATATTACATGGACTACATATGATCAAAGCGGAAACAAAAACCAATGCATACAAAAGGTAAATGTAATCAGTGACCCTCCGATTACAGGTTCAATTACCAACCAGAAAGATGTTGCATGCTTTGGAACTGCAACAGGATCTGTAACAGTTGCCGGAAACGGAGGATCACCACCATACACGTATAACATTAACGGAGGAACGTTCCAAGCTGGCAGCACTTTCAATAACCTCACTGCGGGGGTTTATAACATCCTGATTCGGGATTCTAAACTTTGTACATTTAGCTTGCAGGCAACCATTTTGCAATCGGCTACACTGCTTACTGCTTCCATTACAAGCAGCACTAATGTTATATGTGCGGGTCAGGCTACAGGCATTGCTACAGTTACGGCAAGCGGCGGAACTTCACCCTATTTATACTCATGGAATACCATTCCTCTACAAACTAACGATACAGCTATCAATCTCAAAGCCGGCAATTATATTGCTACTGTTACAGATGCATCAGGTTGTGTAACCACTTCCAGTATAACAATTACCCAATCTCCCCCTCTTGATGTAATCATTAGCAAGAAAGATATTATGTGTTCCGGTGAATCGACCGGAACAGCAACAGCTACAGCCAGCGGGGGCACTCCGCCTTATACGTATGCATGGCTTACGGCACCTATCCAAAATACAGCAACGGTAACAAACCTGCCGGCTGGCACCTATACAGTGGCGGTTTTTGATTCACTGGGTTGTTTTAAACCTGCTTTTATAACCATTACCGAACCGGCTACTAAATTTACGGCCTCGGTTACCAGCCAGGTCAATATCCTTTGTGCCGGAGATAATACCGGTTCAATTACCGTGACCGGAAGCGGGGGAACACCACCCTATCAATACAACATTAATGGCGGCACGTTCCAGGCAAGCGGGATTTTTAATACTCTAACTGCCGGAGTGTATGCAATTATTGCCCGGGATGCCAATAACTGTTCTGTGAATTTGCCGGCAACCATCACAGAACCCGCAAATGTACTAAGTGCAACTATTACCAGCCAGACCGATGTTTCATGTGCCGGTCAGGCTACCGGCAGTGCAAAAGTTACAGCCGGCGGAGGTACTTCACCTTACTTATATTCGTGGAATACGGTTCCGGTGCAAACTGCGGCAACTGCCATCAATCTTAAAGCAGGTAATTATACCGTAACCGTTAGGGATAATGCAGGTTGTGTAAAGACTGTCAATGTTACAATTACCCAACCTACCCCGCTTGATGTATCTATAACCAAGACAGATATCCTGTGTAAAGGCGAGGCGACCGGAACAGCCACAGCCACAGCCAGCGGCGGCACCCCGCCTTACACTTTTGCCTGGCTGACAGCTCCTATTCAAAACACAGCAACAGCTACAAATCTGCCGGCAGGTACATATACAGTGGCGGTTTTCGATTCGTTGGGTTGTTTTAAACCTGCTTTTATAACCATTACCGAACCACCAACTAAAATACAAGCCTCAATTACCAACCAGGTAAATGTGATATGTGCAAGTGATAATACGGGTTCAGTCACAGTTGCCGCAAACGGGGGGACAGCACCTTATCAATACAACATTAATGGCGGCGCATTCCAGCCAAGCGGTCTTTTTATCAATCTGACTGCCGGTGTGTATTCGATCGTTGCACGGGATGCCAGCAATTGCGAAACCATTATTCCGGTTACCATCACCACGCCTGCTAATTCATTATCGGTTTCAATTACAAGCCTGACCGATGTTGCGTGTGCCGGCCAGGCAAACGGCAGTGCAACGGTTACAGCTATCGGCGGGACTTTACCTTATAGTTATTCGTGGAATACAACTCCCGGGCAATCAACTATTACAGCCATTGACCTGGCTGCAGGTAATTACACCGTAACAACTAAGGATGCATCCGGTTGTGCCATTCCCTTAACGCTTACAATCAAAGAACCTTTGCCGTTGGCAGTAACTATAAGCGGGACAAATGTTTCCTGTTTCGGCGGTTCGACCGGAACGGCAACAGTGCTTGCAAGTGGCGGAACTCCGCTATATACATATGCCTGGCTTACGGTTCCAATACAAAACACTGCCACAATATCCAACCTGCCGGCAGGTACTTATACCGTGGCAATATTTGATTCATTGGGATGCTTCAAGCCAGCTTTTATTACAATCGCCGAACCAGCTACACCATTTATTGCTTTAATAACGAACCAGGTGAACGCACATTGTACCGGAGGCAGCGATGGAACAGTTACAATATCCGGAAGCGGGGGAGATGGCCCGTACCAATATAATATCGACGGAGGCGTTTTCCAGGCAAGTGGGACATTTGATAACCTTTCAGTCGGAATATATACCTTAATTGCTAAAGATGCCAACAATTGCGAGGTAAACCTGACGGTTACAATCACTCCTCCACTGAATGCTTTAACGGCCTCAATAACAGACCAGACTGAAGTATTATGTTTCGGCCAGGCAACCGGGAGTGCAACCGTAACTGCAAACGCAGGCAATCCTCCTTATTCGTATTCCTGGAACACAGTTCCCGAACAATCTTCAGCCACGAGTACAAATCTTCAGGCCGGTACTTATATTGTTACCACGACCGATAATATAGGGTGTACTATTATCAATACTGCAATTATAACTGAACCTGCCACAGCGCTTACGGCAACAATAACCAACCAGGTTAATTTCGATTGTACTACGGGTACAACCGGATCAGTAACCATCGACGGTATCGGAGGAATACCGCCCTATCAGTACAACCTAAACGGAGGTACATACCAGGTCGGTGGCACCTTTGCCAACCTGGCCGCCGGCAATTATATCATTAATGTGGAGGATTCAAATAATTGCACTTTCACCGTTGATGTCGAAATCATGCAACTTGGCTTAGTAACAGCAGATGCAGGATTCAGCCAGATGCTTTGTAATTCAGATGTTGCCGTTCTTGTCGGAAATAACCCGGCAGCGGGAACAGGCAGATGGGTTTTGGTTTCAGGCAGTAATACCCCGACTATATCCCCAGCCACTGGCAATGTAGCCAATGTAACCGGAATGATAGCCAGCCCTACACCCTATTTTTTCAATTATTCAATTTCTTTAGGCAGCTGTATGTCGACAGATACCATGATGGTGACGAACTATCTCCCGGTAACACCTTCGATTGCAGGAGGCGATCAGAAGCTTTGCAGTACAGGTAAAGATGTCACCGAGACCATGACAGCCAATACCCCGGCAGCAGGCATCGGGAACTGGACCCAGCTTTCAGGACCATCCCAGGCAATTATTCAAGACACTGCAAATCCGGTCACAGATGTCACCATTACAGCAAGCGGGGACTATGTATTCCAATGGATGATCACCAACGGTGCCTGCCTGGCAAGCGCTGATGAGGTTACGATTTCAGTTTTAGAACCTTTAATTGTAAGTGCTGGTGCAGATACAACCATATTCCCTGGAGCCACTACTACATTAGCAGGCTCTGCTTCAGGCGGATCAGGATTTTATGCCTGGAACTGGCAACCGGCTGTGATGCTTGAGAATTCGTTGGCCCAGGACCCGATAACTGTAGCCCTTAACACGGAAACCCTTTTAACTTTAACTGTGCTGGACATTTCCACTCTTTGCTCCAATGTTGATACGGTTATGATATTTATGGGCACGGAACTCAATCCGCTGGTTGCTGTGGCTGATTATGATACTACGCTCCTGAATACACCGGTTACTATCAACGTGCTGGCAAATGATACAAAACCCGTTGGGAGCTCGCTGATGTTGAGTTTTTGCGGAAATCCCGCTCATGGAATTGTCGTACTGAATTCTGATTCCACTATCACCTATACCCCATACTCTGGTTTTAATGGAGATGATTCTTTCTGTTACCGTATTTGCGATAAACTTAAGCCTCAGTTTTGTGCGGACAACATGGTTTATATTCGTGTAAAACAGCCCAATATCAACGATCTTATTGCATATAACGGAATCTCTCCTAATGCTGACGGCGTCAATGACATATTTAAAATCAAAGGCATTGAAAAATATCCTGATAACACGTTGCTTATATACAACCGATGGGGCGACAAGATACGCGAATTCGCAGGTTACAATAATACTTCCAGGTCGTGGGACGGGAAAAACGAAAACGGTAAACCTTTGCCAAACGGAACTTATTTCTATATCCTTGATGTAAAAAATGTCGGAGTATTAAAAGGATGGATTTATATACGCGGCGAATAAATTTTGCGCCGTCAGTGGTTCCGGATTGATGTAAAAAAACCATCGGAAAAACAGGAAAAATCAAAAAGATGAAAGATGAATTCAGGACAGGGAAAATGCAATATACAATGAAAAATTCATCAGCCCGGGCTGGTTGGACATCTGAACTGTAAGAAAAACTAACATGCACATGAAAAAAGTAATCCTCATAATCGTTTTGTTTACTGGCCTTTCGGGCTTTGCACAGCAGGACGTGCTTTTTAGTCAGTATATGTTCAATAAGCTGACCTTAAATCCCGGCTATGCCGGGAGCCGCGAAGTATTCAGCGCAGATATGGTTTACAGGTATCAATGGGTTGGCATTGAAGGCGCTCCAAAAACTTTTGCACTCAGTATGCATGCGCCGCTTCGAAACGATCATATAGCCCTGGGTGGGTACATCTACAATGATCAGATCGGGCCTGTTGTGGATCAGGGTGCGCTTCTCACCTATGCATACCGCATCAATCTCCCGAAAGGGAAATTATCATTTGGTATACAGGGCGGGGTGAAATATTATAATATCAACTGGGACATGATACAGGTGGAAGATCCGGATTTTGTTTTCCAGGGTGATCAGAAAAATAAAATAACTCCGGATGCCAATTTTGGGATTTATTACTACACTAACCAGATGTTCGCCGGATTTTCATCCAAGCAGTTGTTACAGAACGAGTATGGGATGGTAACTGGATCGGACGGAAAAAAAACATATACAAAACTCCTCCGGCATTTTTACGGGATGGCTGGATTAGCCGTTCCCGTTTCCGACAAGGTCGTTTTCAGGCCGTCAGTGCTGGTAAAATATGTAAAGAATGCCCCCTGGCAAATGGATCTGAATGCAAATTTCTTTTTCAATGACTTATTATGCCTTGGAATGGGATACCGCACCGATGGGGACCTGGTCTTTTTAACTGAATTGAGGATCGGCAGGAAATATCGTATTGGGTATTCCTACGACATGAATGTTAAAGACATGATACATTATAATTCAGGCTCACATGAGATAAGACTTGGATTGGACCTGGATCTGTTGAAAAACAGGATGTACACACCAAGATATTTTTAGTTCACTTTACTTTTTGCACCTAATGAACCGAGTATGAACAAGCGATTTTTAGTTTTACTAATAGCTTTTACCCTCGCTGGTACCGTGGCTCAGGCTCAGATAAACCAGGCTGATAAACTTTTTAAAAGTTACAGTTATTCATTGGCTATACCCTTATATCTGAAAATTGCCCAAAAACCCGGTGATCCTGATCGTAATTATGCTACTACGCAGCTGGCCGAATGTTACCGTCGTACCAACGATCAACTGAATGCGAAAGCCTGGTATTCGAGGGCCGTTAAACTTCCGAACAGTGAAAACATCAACTGGTTCTATTATGGACAGGCACTTCAAAGTGCTGAAGAGTATGACCTGGCAAAAGAAGCCTTCGAAAAATATGATTACCTCAACCCCGATGACCCCCGCGGGAAGACCTATGCTGCTTTTTGCGAGGACATACCCAAATTGAGAGATAAGCCTGCAAGTTTTGAGATAAAACATTTTAACTCGATTAACTCGGCACAATCCGATTTTGGTCCCGCTTTCTATGGCGATGGAATTATATTTGTTTCCGACCGTCGT
>JBBSBT010000091.1:0-9119 GCA_038250985.1 Bacteroidales bacterium | reverse complement strand
TTATTTTGATACTCTTTTTTACCCCTCTGTCCTTCGGACATCTCCCCTTGAAAAAAGGGGAGAACCTTTTGACAACATCTTATGTTTTATTGTAAATCTACTGGTTCAAGAATCTCTCAGTCTCCACTTCACCGTGTCTCCAGTTATCCGTAACTCTCAGTCCCCCTTCTCCAAGTCCCCGCTTCTCCAACTCTCCCCTTCTCACTACTTCGGATCGTAAGCCCACTTCAAATACGTAGCTCCCCAGGTAAATCCACCTCCGAATGCTGCTAGTATAATATTATCACCTTTATGCAGTTTGGATTCCCATTCCCACAAACAAAGCGGAATAGTAGCTGAAGTGGTGTTGCCGTAACGTTCGATATTGATCATAACCTTCTCTCTCTCTAGACCCATCCTGTTAGCTACGGCATCAATAATGCGCATATTGGCCTGGTGGGGAACCAGCCATGCAAGGTTTTCGGGTTTCAGATTATGTTTCTCCATCATTTCAACCGAAACGTCAGCCATTTTTGATACGGCCCATTTAAATACAGTCTGGCCTTCCTGGTAAATAAAGTGCTCTTTTGCATCAACGGTTTCGTGTGAGGCAGGTTTTAACGATCCGCCGGCTTTCATATGAAGGTACTGTTTGCCAATGCCATTGGTATAGAAAATGGAATCGACGATCCCCGTTTCTTCTTCGGTAGGCTCAAGCATTACAGCTGCGGAGGCATCACCAAAAAGCGGACAAACGGCACGGTCGGTGTAATCCGTAATGGACGACATTTTATCCGACCCTACAATGATCACTTTCTTATGTGTTCCCGATTCAATAAATTTTTGCCCGGTAGTAAGCGCATAAAGAAAACTGGAGCAGGCGGCATTCATATCAAAGCTGAAGGCATTCAGAATTCCGCATTTGTCGCTGATAATGTTGGCTGTAGCCGGAAACATCATATCAGGTGTAACGGTAGCGCATATTAACAAATCAACTTCTTCCGGTTTTGTATTGGTTTTGGCTAATAGCATTTTAACAGCTTCGGCACCCATATCGGATGAAGCAAGCCCTTCCCCTTTTAAAATATGACGTTCGCGAATACCAATTCGGGTCATGATCCATTCGTCGGTGGTGTCGACCATCCGGCTTAATTCTTCATTATTGAGTATATATTCGGGGGCATATCCTGCAACTCCGGTAATAGCGGCTCTTAGTTTTGTCATAAACTTATTATTTTCCAGTAGTAAAAAGTAGTTTGTACAAACGCTTTTATTAAGTTTGAGGACCCGGGATCCTGCCCCTGTCTGTGCAGAAAAGGGGGAATTATTCTACGATAAAACCTCCGTTGAGGTTAATTATAGCATGTTTTATTTTTGCGGCAATTTTTGCTTTATACACATCACGTCCAAGCAAAACCATATTTTTAATAGCGATATCATTTGAGATACCATGACCCATTATGACGGCACCGTTGATTCCAAGGATGGGCGTTCCGCCATAATTTTCATAATTCAGCCTGCTGACATAGTCATCATTAATATTGCGGCTTTCCATAACATCGAAAAATGATTCAATCAGCTTAAGGATAATATTACCGGTAAACCCGTCGCAGACTATAACATCAGCCTTATTCTGAAGAATATCACGACCTTCGATATTGCCTATAAAATTAAAGTCTTTCGAATCTTTCATCATATGGAAAGCTGACTGAGTGGTCAGGTTGCCTTTTTCTTCTTCATGCCCGATGTTAAGCAATGCAACTCTTGGATTTTCGACATGATATACGTTTTGAGCATATATTGATCCTATCAGTCCAAACTGGTAAAAACCATCAGGCTTGGCATCAGGATTTGTTCCAACGTCAACGAGCAGGCTATACCCTCCGTTTTTCTGTGGGATAATTGCTGAGGTGCATGGACGGAATATACCCTGTATGGTATTCACACTGAAAATTGAACCAACAACCATAGCACCGCTGTTACCGGCACTGGCAAATGATTCAATTTCTTTATGCTTCAGCAGATTAAAACCGATACTTATACTTGAATCCGGTTTTTTAGTCAGGGCTTTGGTTGGGTGCTCACCCATTTCAATAACTTCTGATGCATTGACAATATCAAACACAGAAGCATCGCAATTCCGTTCATGCAATATTGAACGTATAGCGGATTCCTGGCCAATTAAAACGATTTTATCGTCATTAGCCAGTTCTTTAGCTGCCAGGATAGCTCCGTCAATTGCAGCTACAGGGGCGAAATCGCCGCCCATTACATCCAGTCCGATTCTCATTTCAAGAATCTTTTACTAAACATGATATGCCGTGCTACTGGCAAGATTAAGCTGTTGTGTTTTTCTCAATAGCAAGGCGGCCTTTGTAGTAGCCACATTCAGGACATACCCTGTGATAGAGTACCGAGGTGCCGCAGTTGGAGCAAAGTATGAAGGTTGGTGCTTCAAGTTTATAATGGGTTCTACGTTTAGCCGTTCTGGTTTTCGAGAACCTGTGTTTAGGATTTGGCATTGTATTATGTATTTATTGTTAATTCAAATTATTTATTGATCAGTTTTAAGTTTATTGAGTGCTTCCCAACGGGGATCAACAGATTCGGAGGGGGCAAGCTTTTCGAGCAGTCGCAACATATCCGGGTCGCAGGTGCTGTTGCCGTCTTCATCATCAGGATGAAGTAAACGTGCCGGCAAGCTCAGATGAATGAACTCGTAAATGTACGTCGAAAGATCGAACTTATACTCCGTTTCGGGAATTATAACCACATCTTCACTTTCTTCCCCGAATTCAGCGCCCAACTTTACAATCAGTTGCTGTGTATCGGATACCTGTAAACTGACATCGTGCGTGCAACGATCGCAGGGAACCACCACGTCACCTTGTAGAGCGATGGTGAAAATCATCATGCGTTCCATCTTTTCAAGATTGACAGTAACATGTACATTTCCCTTCTGTATCAGCGAATACTCAAAATGTTCAAAGAACGAATCGTCAATCTCAAACTCAAAAACATGATTCCCAAGTTCAAGCCCAACGAACTGTATATGATATTCTTTAAGGCGATTCACGGTTATCACTATTAAATTGAGGGGCGCAAAATTACGAAATCCAATTTTAAATACCAAACACTTGTTTTGCAGATATTTATTTGTGTGAAGTCCCGCTGTTATTGTAAAGTTGCTTCTTTAGCTGCAAATTAGCCGCAAATGTGAAATGTTATTTTTTGTTATTTTCTTCCGAAATCAGCCGGAATTTCACCCCAGGCTTTGGTTTCCCATTTTAAAATCTTTGTATCAAACGGATTGGTATGAAGCCATTTCTCCGCGCGATCGATAAGATCAAACAATTCTTTATTTTTTAGGTTCTGAGGCAATTTTGTTTTGCAGGTCTTTTGTTTAATCCACGAAATAGCATTGCGCGAATCGCTGTAAAGTGGCAGCGAAATATTATTTTTCTTTAACCAGGCCAGCCCGGTAACAATGGCCAGGAACTCGCCAATATTATTTGTTCCTTGCGGGAAAGGGCCGCGGTGAAAAATCTCCTGGCCGGTAACCATATTTACGCCACGATATTCGAGTATTCCGGGGTTGCCACTGCATGCGGCATCCACGCAAATGGCATTTTTCAGCGGCTCGCCGTATTGCTTTCGGAGTTCACTGCTTGCGGGCGCTTTTACCGTTTTTCCAAGAAAATTCCATGCATTGCTGCCAAAAGCTTTTTTTGCTTCGTCCAACGTTGCAAAGCCTTTATATTTTGCTGCGGTATAGCCATCCACCTGCTTTTTGCATTTATCCCATGTATCGAAAATACCGGTTTGATGGCCTTCCCACACTACATAATATTTACTTTTTGGCTTTTTCATTGATGGGGGCAAAAGTAGTGGATTTTGCCAAATAAAAAACCCCGCTCAGAAAGCAGGTTTTTTTCGAGAAATATTTGATTAATTGAAGATTATTCTTCTTCATTTTCCTGCTCTTCGTAAGCTTTAAGCGAGACCGTCTGTACGTCCGGTAGGTTCTGTGAGTATTCGCCAAAAGCCTGCGAATAAGCCTCCAACCGGCAGCTTCAAAGTAGCTGAAATCAAATTATGTTATACGCCAAGCACAATATTGGCATCAATATTTAATTTGCGGCTAATATCGCGGGCGGCTTTTAGCGTTGGTTCACTTTTTCCCGACAGATATTCGCTAATGCGCGATGGGCTTATGCCAAGCAATTCCGAAAGTTTAACCTGGGTGAGTTTCATCTCGTACATACGTAGTTTGATGATTTCGGCCAGGGTTGGCGTTTTAACAGGATGATATTCCTCTTCATAGTCGGCAACCAGGTTCGAAAGCAGGCTTAATTCAATCAGGTTAGTATCGCCCGCTGGGGTTTCATTATTCACAATAGCAAGAAGTTGCTCAATACGTGAAGAAGTTGCTTTGTACTCCAATTCAGTTTTAATCTTTGTCATGACTCTAAATTTTTGAACAATCAGTTTTATCGTATTCTGAGTGCGTTCCTATAAATCTTACATAAACCAGTTTGATTTTGAACAAGATAAGTGCAACAAGTCTGTAGTCGTTGCCTTTTATATTAAAAACAAACCTGTCATTTCCAACTGCATCTGCCAAATTAAAGGTTTGCCGGATATCAGCAAAATTTGTCCACTCTGCCTTAGTAGTCTTGATGTACCATTCCTCAAGAGCTGTTTTTGAATCAGCATGTTTTTGGTAAAAACTTACAATGGTTCTGTGAGTTACAATTCTCATTCAGGTATTATTTGTACAGCAAAAGTAAATAAATATTCTATGTATTGGAACAATATTCTAAATAATCAAATTTATTTCGTGCAAAACAAAAAACCCCGCTCAGAAAGCAGGGGTTTTTTGAAAAATATTTGGTTAATTGAAGGTTATTCTTCTTCATTTTCCTGCTCTTCGTAAGCTTTGAGCAAGGCGGTCTGAACATCAGGCGGAACCTGTGTGTATTCACCAAATGAAAGGGTATAGGTGCCGCTTCCCGAAGTAAGTGAACTGAGTGAGGTTGAGTACCGGTTCATTTCGGCAAGAGGAACTTTTGCTTTTATAATCTGGTAGGTGCCTTCGCTGTCCATTCCCATAATAATGGCACGGCGGCCCTGTAAGTCGGTCATCACATCGCCCATACGGTCGGCAGGAACCATTACTTCAACATCATAAATAGGTTCAAGAATTTTTGGTCCTGCATTTTTGAAAGCTTCCTTGAAAGCCTGGCGCCCGGCCAGTTTGAAAGCAAGCTCGTTGGAGTCGACCGGGTGCATTTTACCGTCGTACACATTTACAACAATATCGCGGGCGTAAGAACCGGTGAGCGGGCCTTCTTCAATTTTCTCCATAATCCCTTTCAGGATAGCCGGCAGGAATCGTGCATCGATGGATCCGCCTACTATACAACTATTGAAAACAAGCTTGCCGCCCCATGGAAGCAGTTGCTCGTCGGTTCCACGGATCGGGAACTCACCCTGGAACTTCATGCCTTCGGTATACGGTTCAATAAGCATATGCACTTCGCCAAACTGCCCGGCACCACCTGATTGTTTTTTGTGGCGGTACATGGCTTTTGCCGGTTTGGTGATGGTTTCGCGGTATGGAATCTTTGGTGCGATATATTCAACCGGAATTTTATCGAGATGCTCGAGGTACCATTTGGCAATATTCAGGTGAAGTTCGCCCTGGCCTCTGACAATAATCTGTTTCAGTTCTTTTGAGTATTCAATCAGCAGTGTTTGATCCACTTTGTGCATTTCGTTGAGGCGTGCACCCAGTTTTTCGTCATCGGCTGAGTTTTTGGGCCTGATCGCCATGCTGATTTTAGGCGCCGGGAAATTGATAGGGACAATAACATCGTCCGCATTTTTATATGAATTCAGCGTGTCACCGGTGCGGGTGTTTTTCAGTTTGATGGTAGCTGCAATATCGCCGGCACAAACTTTTTCCACTTTTTCGCGTTTTTTTCCTGCGATCAGCAAAATCTGCGATATACGCTCTTTCCCTGAGTTGGTGCTGTTAACCAGGTCCATGGCCTCAGTTACTTCGCCTCCATAAACTTTGAAGAAAGCGATTTCGCCCAGGTGTTCTTCCACGGCCACTTTAACAACCTGCAAGGAGGTTGGGTCGGCTGAATTGCATCTGAGTTCTTTGCCGCTTGTGGTCAGCATAGGAGGCATTTCATCAGGAGCCGGTACTGAAGAACAAATAAAATCAAGCAAACTTCCAATACCTTTATTATGTTTGGCCGACATACAGAAAACGGGGAATAACCCACGGTTGATGATGCCTGATTTAAGTCCTTTTTCGAGCTGCTCTTTGGTAAGTGTTCCGGCTTCGAAAAAGGCTTCCATAAGTGATTCATCAGCTTCGGCTGCTTTTTCGATAAGTGCACTTTGCAGGTTCTCAGCTTTTGCCATTTCGCCTGCCGGGATATCCAGAATTTCAGGTTTCCCGCCACCATCGGGATATTTCAGCATTTTCATATGCAGAAGGTCAATAATGGAATTAAAGCTATGACCTTCGTTAACGGGATATTGAATTACAGTAACATTTCCGCCAAACTGGGTCTTCAGCTGACGGAGGGTTTCTTCGAAATTGGCTTTTTCATGCTCCAGCTGGTTTACGGCAAAAATAACAGGGATCTGTTTTTTGTTAGTCTGTCTCCATGTAATCTCTGTACCTACTTCCACCCCGTTCTGAGCATTCACTAGCATAATGGCTGTATCAGCCACGCGAAGCGCTGCAACTACCTCGCCTATAAAATCATCAAAACCCGGTGTGTCCAGGATATTTATTTTTTTACCGTTGTATTCTATATACATCAGTGTTGTGGATACTGAATTTCCTCGTTCCAATTCTATCTCACGATAATCGGAAGTGGTATTTTTATCCTCAATTGATCCACGGCGGGTTAATAGTCCGCCTTCAAAAAGCATTGCTTCTGCTGTGGTAGTCTTTCCTGATTTGGCTCCACCAATAAGTGCAACATTCCTTACTTCGCTTGTCTTATAGACTCTCATTGTAAAAGTAGTTTTATTGTGATTGAAACTGTAATTCGGAGGTAATAGGCTTGCAAAGTTATAAATTGTAGCAACATATGCAAATGTTACGTGTAAAGAGGCGAATTAAAAAATGGGTGGCTTGCAAATAGTCTGATGGTCAGGTAATTAACATAGTTGAAAATCTGCATTTGTTACAGCCGGAGAAGAAAATCCGGCCTTTATTGCCTGAAGTATGCACAAATGATATGGGGAGCTTATACGGGTACTCTTTTACTCTTGTAAACTGATGTAAATTTCAGCTCAGCTCTGCGGAGCCAAACAGCTGCAATAGCAATAATTATGCGGGGCCAGATAAGCCAGAAAATAGGATATCCTAAGGTGAGGAAAAGTAAGGGATCTTCGAGTTGTGAATGCGAAATCGCCACATGATGATTAAGCAGATCGGCATCCTCACGGTTCATTCTGCCTTTTTCCGATTCGTCTATCATAATGGCTGAACCATAAGCCAGCCCGATAAGGTTTGCTACAACCCATGACAATGTAGTGCTGCGTGGCAATCCGAATACTTTCATCAGGGGCGACAAGGGTTTTTCGATGGCGCCGATCCAGCCGAATTCGTCCAGTATCCGTTGAAATATCAGCAATACATTTACAAGCACCAGGATCTTAAAAGTGGTACGCGAAATGGAGTTCAGCCAATACATAAATGCTGTACTGAAAGCTTCATGGTGTTGGATCACAGCATGCGTATCCGGTGACATGCTTCCGGGCATAATAAGATTTAGCATCGATCCGATTACAAAACTCCCGGTAAGCCGCAGCAGAAGCATGCGAATGGCTGATGAACCGGTTCGTTTCATCACGGCTGTTTCGATAAGGAAACCGTGCGAAACCAGGCACATGGACGCAAGTATTATTCCCTCGCGCATCGGGAGATGCAGCAACGAAAGCACGGCAACTACCGAGTAAATATTTGTAAATATACTGGTTACAAGCACAATAGCGGAAACTCCCGGCAAGCCTAAATGTGCGAAAACAGGCCCCGTATAGTTTGCCATCAGGGTAAGAATTCCGAAATAGTCGAGCAGCATTACACCAAAAGATACAGGAACAGTGATCTTAATGAGCCACCAGGCTGTTTTCATGCCTTTGGGCAAAGCTAAAGTTACGCTGCGTTTAAGCCGGTTTAAAGTGGTATTTTGTTCCAACTGGTCAGGAATAGGATTTAACGCCGCAAAGGTACATTTTATGAAATGCCGGCGAAGATGATATATAAAAATTATTCCTCGTGGCCGGATGGTGGTTTCATAGTTCCTTTCAGGATTGTATCGAGCCAGCTTTGCGCGAGGACTGGCCAGGTTTCGGCGGCTCTTTTTCCTTTTCGCAACCCATATCCATGCCCGCCATCGGGAAGAAAATGAAGTTCAACCGATATTTGGGCATCCCTTAATGCGGAAGCCATTACCAGTGCACTGTTTCCATGCGCATCATCGGAAGTGGCAAAAATAAATGTGGGTGGTGTATCCTTTGTTGGAGTGTTTTCTGGCGAAATGCTTTTTCCGGGCCCTTTGTCAAGATAGGCGGGATATACCAGCACACAGAAGTCAGGGCGGAAAGGAAGCTTGTCAGCCTGGTCGACAGCCGTGTATAAACTGCTGTCGGGCAATGTGCATATCCTTGCCGAAAGACTGGCCCCGGCCGAAAATCCCATTACGCCGATCTTATCCGGATCCAGGTTCCATTTTCCTGCATTTTCGCGCACCACTCTCATGGCTCTTTGCAAATCCTGTAAGGCCCCGTCGCGTTTATCAGGCACACGGTACTGAAGTACAAAGGCGGTAATCCCCAAACTGTTCAGCCAGGTTGCAATTTCATAGCCTTCGAGGTCAATAGCCAGAATGCCATATCCGCCACCGGGACAAATAATTACAGCGGAACCGTTGCAGGTTCTGCACGCATCAAACACAAGCAGTGCTGGGTTTGTAATACTCGAAATCCGGGAAATGTTGTCACCGGCATCCGCCCGGAAAACGGGCTGGTGTTTTGCTTCCGTTTCGCCTGGGACCTGGCCGGGCCACAGGTAAATGGTTTGTTGCATTTTATTTTGGCTCATGGCT
>JBBSBT010000090.1:0-9178 GCA_038250985.1 Bacteroidales bacterium | reverse complement strand
CCATATCCATAACCGTATCCATAACCGTATCCATAACCATACCCATATCCATAGCCGGCTCCGGATCTGTCGGGTTTCACATCATTAACGAGTACTGTGGTGTTTGGCACATTCCGCTTCTCAAAATCACCCGCGATCGATTCAAACACTTTTTTATTTGTAAGATTCTGGCGAACAAGCAAAATAGTAACATCGACGTATGGAATAAGAAGGAAAGCGTCCGTTACAATACCTACCGGTGGGGTGTCAATTATTATGTAATCATACATCTCCTGCAGTTGAGCCAGCATTTTAACATTAAGCGGTGAAGCGATAAGTTCTGCCGGGTTCGGTGGAACAGGTCCTGCGGCTATAATGTCCAGGTTAGGAACAGGTGATTTCTGAATGATATCCTCCAGGCTGCTTTTCCCGATCAGGTATGACGTAATCCCTAATGTGTTTTTCAATCCAAAATCCTGGTATATTTTTGGTTTACGCAGGTCATAGCCCATCAGCAGCGTTTTACGGTCGAACTGTGCATAAATACAGGCCAGGTTCATCGATGTAAATGTTTTCCCTTCGCTTACGCTGGTACTTGTAATCAGAATGGTAAATTTCTCCTTGCCCTGCGTCATATATTGCAGGTTGGTGCGCAATGCTCTGAACGACTCTGAAATGGCTGACTTGGGTGAAGTGTAAGCTACGATATTGCTGTCGTGTTTGTTGTGCAGCACATGACCGATTACCGGGATAGTTGTGTGTTTTTCAATATCATTTTTATTAACTACTTTATCATTCAGGTAGTCCTTTCCCAGTATATAGAGCAGGGGGATAATAAGCCCGAGTAAAAAAGCAATGGTATAGTTCAGGCTGGTTTTCGGGAATACCTGTTCCTGTACGATAGGATCGGCCATATCCACAATTTCGTTGTCGGGAGTATTACTGGCCTTGGTAATGGCTGCTTCCGAACGCTTTTGAAGCAGGTAAGTGTATATGGCGTCATTCAGTTTGTATTTTCGCTCAATACCCAGCAATTGCCGTTGGGTTGCCGGCAGGTTCCGGAAAAACCCTGAAAGTTCATTGATCCTGCTTTCGATATCCTTGATACTGATATCTGATGTTTTTACAATATTTTTAATGCTTTCGGTCAGAGCCCTTTTAACATTTTCAATTTTCTGATCTATCTGCAACACCATCGGGTTATTAGGCTTTGAGCCAAGAAGCCGTTCTGACTTTTCACCATATAACGTCTGGAGTTCGGTCAGTATCTGGGTCAGAACCGGGTCGTCAATACCCATAGATGAAGGCACAACCACGCCGTTAATGTCATCTTTGTTTTTCTGGATATAATCCCTCAGGTTGTTGTAATACTTGGCTTTTACAAGTAATACGGCTTTTTGATTTTCGAGTTCGGTTATGCTTGTATAAACCTGCTGCGACTGTGCATCCAGGTTCATAATCTGGTTGCTGGTTCGAAAGTTCTGCAGTACCGTTTCGTTTGTATTGAGCGAATCGCGGATTTCCCCCAGCTGGCCATCGATAAATATAATGGTATTGATAGCGATCTGGTTTTTCTTTTCGAGACCCTGCCTGATATATTCACGGGTAAGCTGATTCAGAAAGTCAACTGCTTTTTGCGGGTTACTTCCTTTAAGTGAGATTTCAACAATGGAGGATTCTTTGTTGATAGGTTCAATTTCGTAACCCGAAAATTCGGAAATTAAGGCGTTGAGTGAGTTAAAAACAAAATAATAGCGCTGGCTCTGAGATGTTTTAGGATTATATTTCAGGGTCTTGTCTATGCGAAAACTAAAATTACTGGTTGTAACCTGCTCCCCGAAGTGATGTTTTTTATCATATTTCATCAAAGCAAGTTTTGTATCACTTTCTTTGAAATCACTGTAGTCGTAAAGCATCATATCCTGCCCCTCTGCTTCAAGCTGGTATTCGTTGTCCGAAAGAATGGTTATATAAAATTTTACATTTCCAACTGGTTGCAGGTGCGAAGTATCAATGACCACATTAAAAGGCGATTCCGTGTATATCTCGGAAGTGATAAAGTTATCCTCTTTGAAGCTGGAAAAATTAAGGTTAAGTGATTTTACCGTACGCGAAACGAGTGTACGCGACTTCAGGATTCCGATCTGGTTTTGAAGTTTCTGGGTATTGGTGATGTTTCCGAAACCCAGCAGCGACTGCGCTTCGTTAAGCCCCCCCTTATCTTCGGTGATCAGCACGGATGTTTTAACTTTGTAAACCGGCTTGGTGTACTTGTTGAACAGAAATGCAATCAGCATTACCAGCACAATTGTTATAAAAAACAAATACCAGTAACTCATAAATTTATAAAACAGGGCTTTGATGTCGACTGACTGCTCCTGCTGCATTTCATTATAATCGGGGAATTTATTGTCCATTATTTTTTAAAGTATGTTACGATAATAAGAAGAGTGCTTATTGATCCTAAAATAAGAGAGTACGGGAAAGTCTCGAAAGCGTATGACTTGTTCTTCAGCGGTTCAATATAAATAATATCGTTCGGCTGCAGGTAATAATACGGCGATGTAAGAATACTTTTATCCTGCAGGTCGACAGTTACAATGTTATTTATATTACCCTGGTTTCGGATAATCTGCACTTTATTGCGGTTTGCAAACGTAGTAAGGTCATTAGCCATGGCAAGCGCCTCGAAAATATTTACCCTGTTATTATAAATGGGGTATTTGCCCGGATTTTTAACTTCACCAAGAATGGAAATATTATACATTACCAGTTTAACGACAACGGTGGCTTCCATGAGAATTTCCGAAACCGATCTATTGAGACTTGCCTCTATTTCGGGTATAGTTTTTCCGTTAGCGTATATTTTCCCCAGGAGCGGGATCGCGATATACCCTGAGTCATTTACCATGTAACTTGTAAGGTAAAGATTCTGTTCCGTAATGTTCATGGTTGAGTTTCCTGCGGCTGAACCGGCTAAACTGGCAAATACCTCGTTGCTCTTCTGGTCAAGCGTCATAATCCTGACATACAGGTAGTCGCCGGCTTTAATTTTATAATCAGGCTTCACGTTCTGAAATTCGGAAACCGGAGTAACACCTTCCTTATCCTGAAGATATTTTGTTTTGGCCAGCGGTACACACGAAATTACGGTTAAGCCGATAATGGAAATACAAAACAGCTTAATCACAAGTAATTTATTCTTCATAAAAACAATAGTATCAGGTTGAGTTAAAATAACATAAAGTCGCAAAGATATAATAATTAAAAAGTATAATTATCTATAATGACAGCTTTATTTACATGATGGCTTTCATTTTGCCAATTCCCCGCGGAGCGTGGCAGCGGTGCATGAAAGCACTTTTACATTCAGGTAATCGCCCGGATTGTAGGATTCGCGAGGGAAAACAACAACTTTATTCTGGCTGGTACGCCCAAAAAGCTGCTGATCCGAACGCTTTGAAACGCCTTCGGCCACCACCTCAAATTCTTTTCCAATATCCAGTGTGTTGCTGTTGAGCGAGAGCTCCTGCTGTAAGGCTATTATCTCATCCAAGCGACGGCTTTTCACGTCTTCGGGCACATCGTCAGGATATTTTTTGGCAGCAAGCGTATTGGGTCTTTCGGAGTATTTGAACATGTACGCATAGTCGTATCCTACTTCGCGCATAGCCGAAAGCGTGAATTGATGGTCTTCTTCCGTTTCGGAACAGAACCCGGATATTATGTCGGTGGTAATGGTACAGCCGGGAATTATCCGCCTGATAGCGGCAATCCGGTCCATATACCATTCGCGGGAATAGCCACGTTTCATCATTCCAAGCATACGGGTGCTTCCCGACTGTATCGGGAGGTGAATGGATTTGCAGATGTTTTCGTGTGAGGCAATTACTTCAAGCAGGTCATCCGAAATATCTTTGGGATGCGATGTGGCGAACCTCACCCGCAACAAAGGGTTGACCAGGGCCACTTCTTCGAGCAGTGCCGGGAATTCAATAGGCATGCTATCTTCTTCCCAATGATACGAGTTCACATTTTGTCCCAGCAAGGTTACATCACGAAAACCTTGTTTAAAAAGCTCACGTGCTTCTTTCACAATGGTTTGAGGGTTGCGGCTGCGCTCTTTCCCGCGGGTGTATGGCACAACGCAATACGCGCAGAAATTTTCACAGCCACGCATAATGCTGATAAATGCAGTTACACCGCTTCCGCCTGTACGCACAGGGTTGATATCCGCATAGGTTTCGTCAGCCGAAAGCAGTACATTGATGGCCTTTTGCCCGCTTTCAACCTGTTCGAGCAATTGCGGAAGCTGCCGGTACCCGTCAGGGCCTACAATAAGATCAATATGGCGCTCTTCTTCCAGGAGTTTGTCTTTCAGCCGTTCGGCCATACATCCCAGCAGACCGATAACCAGCCCGGGATGTGTGCGTTTGAGTGCATGCAGTTCATTCAGCCGGTTGCGGACTCGTTGTTCGGCGTTGTCGCGTATCGAACAGGTGTTCAGCAGGATCAGGTCGGCATTTTTTATATCGGTAGTCGATTCGTAATTTTGGGTTTCGAGAATAGATGCTACAATTTCACTGTCCGAAATATTCATTTGGCATCCGTAAGTCTCAATATATGCTTTCTTTTTCAGTTCCACGCTATAATTTCAAAATTTCAGATTAATTCAGTTTTTTTAGGCCTGCAAAATTACAACTAATTTTGGTAAGTAAGGTTGATAATAAATATCAGCTAATCAGACATATAGTAATTAAATACATACAAAATGTTTTTCCCTCTCCGGGTAATATATATTTATGTTATTAAGGTATAAGAAACAAAATGTCCCGACAGTTTTAATTTTATTGCTTTACTTTGCACCTGATTTTCTGATTATAAGCAAAAAAATATGAGTAAAAATCTTGTCATTGTTGAGTCACCGGCTAAGGCCAAAACTATAGAAGGATACCTGGGTAAGGATTTCATTGTAAAATCCAGTTTCGGGCATGTTCGCGATCTGTCAACCAAAGAACTTGGTATTGAGGTAAATAACGACTTCAAACCTGTTTATGAAGTGATGCATGATAAAAAGAAAGTGATCGCTGAGCTGAAAAAACTGGCCGACGTTGCCGAAACCATCTGGCTCGCAACTGACGAGGACCGTGAGGGGGAAGCCATTTCGTGGCACCTTGCCGAAGTGCTTAAACTTGACCATGCGAAAACCAACCGTATCGTTTTTCACGAAATTACCAAAACAGCGATTAGTGAAGCAATTAAAACTCCCAGGAGAATTGATCAGAACCTTGTAAATGCACAACAGGCACGCCGTGTTCTCGACCGCCTGGTAGGATTTGAATTATCGCCCATCCTCTGGAAAAAAGTAAAACCCTCATTATCAGCAGGCCGCGTACAAAGTGTGGCTGTTAAACTTATTGTTGAACGCGAAGAAGATATCCGGAAATTCGAATCTTCATTTGCCTACAAAGTAAGCGGGCTGTTCGAAGTAAACAATGAAAAAGGCAGCGCCACTTTTAAGGCTGATCTTCCGAAACGATTTCCGACCCTGGAAGAAGCCCGTGATTTTCTTACTATATGCAGCCAGGCCGGTTTCTCCGTGGCTGATGTGGATAAAAAGCCGGGTAAACGCTCGCCGGCTCCGCCTTTTACTACTTCAACTCTTCAGCAGGAAGCCAGCCGCAAGCTTGGTTTCTCAGTAAGCCGCACCATGACAGTTGCACAGCAACTTTACGAAAACGGGAAAATAACCTATATGCGTACCGACTCGGTTAACCTGTCGCAGACGGCCCTGGGTATGGCGAAAGAAGAAATTAACAAACAGTTCGGGGAACAGTATCACAAATCGAGGCAGTTTTCCACCAAGAGCAAAGGCGCACAGGAAGCACACGAAGCCATTCGCCCAACCTATCTCAATGCCGGCAGCATCGATGGCGACGCGTCACAGAAACGGCTGTACGATCTGATCTGGAAAAGAACCATCGCTTCTCAAATGGCTGATGCTATCCTGGAAAAGACAAATATCAATATCGCTTTGTCCAACAGCAAAGAAATGTTTGTTGCTTTGGGCGAAGTGATCAAATTCGATGGATTCCTGAAAGTTTATATGGAATCGTCCGATGAGGATACCGAACAGACCGAAGGTCTTTTGCCACCTGTTAAAAAAGGTGAAAACCTTGGAATGCATCATATCGAAGCCGTTCAGAAATTTACCAGCAGCCAGCCACGCTACACCGAAGCCAGCCTGGTAAAAAAACTTGAGGAACTGGGTATCGGACGTCCGTCCACTTACGCGCCTACCATTTCGACCATCGTAAAACGCGAATATGTTATAAAAGAGGATCGCGATGGCAATACCCGCGATATCAAACAACTTACATTGAAAGACGGTAAAATTAAGGAAACCGTGAAACATGAAAAGTTCGGCTATGAAAAGGCAAAGCTTTTTCCGACCGATACCGGCGAACTGGTGACCCGTTTCCTGCAGCAGTATTTCGACGATATTATGGATTATAATTTTACCGCCAGTGTTGAAAAGGAATTTGATGAAATTGCAGATGGACTGAAAGCCTGGAACCTGATGATCGGTGAATTTTACACTCCTTTTCATAAAAAAGTGCTCGAAACCCTCGAAAGCGGCGAAAGAGCAAAAGGGGAAAAACTCCTGGGAAAAGATCCGAAATCAGGTCAGAATATATATGTCAAATTAGGCAGATATGGAGCCATTGCCCAGATAGGGGAAACAGATTCGCCTGATAAACCTAAGTTTGCAGGGCTCCGCAAAGGAATGACTCTTGAAAATATTACACTCGAAGAAGCCATCAAACTCTTTGATTTTCCCCGCCTGCTGGGGCAGTTCGAAGATGCGGATATTACAGTAGCCATTGGCCGTTTTGGCCCGTATGTGTTGCATCAGTCTAAATTTTGTTCACTCAAAAGCACGGATGATCCGGCAACCATCACCATTGAGCGGGCTATCGAACTTATTGAGGCGAAACGCACCGAAAACGCTAACCGCACCATTAAATCCTTCGACGAAAGGCCTGATGTACTTGTGCTCAACGGCCGCTATGGTCCTTACATTGCTGTAGGGAAAAACAATATCAAGATACCGAAAGGCACCGATCCTGCATCTCTTACGCTCGAGGAATGTCTTAAATTAGCTGATGCTGCTCCCGCTCCTTCCAGGAAAAAATTTGTTCCACGTGGAAAGAAAGCGTAATAATTAGTTCTCTTTTCTCCTTGTCCTCCAATCCTTAAATCATAACTCCTCACCAAATGCATATTTCCAGCTACTTTAAACCGGTTCAGGATATTATGCTGCCCCATATTGCAGCTCAAACAGGTAAACGATTAGGTGAGGTTTTTAAAACGCATGATGCCGAAAGTGGTTTCCCTGATCTTTCAGATATTGATATTGTGATCGTTGGTGTGGATGAGGATCGCAATGCTTTTGATAACCAGGGCTGCAGCATGGCTTCGCTCAGTGTGCGCGAATACTTGTACCGGCTTTTACCCGGGAATTATAAAACACGCGTAGCCGACCTGGGCGATATCATGCGTGGCGACACGGTGGAAGACACCTATTTTGCAGTCACAGCTGTAGTTGAAGCCTTGCTCGAACTTAATATTGTTCCTGTGATTATTGGCGGCGGACAGGATCTTACTTATGCCATGTACAAGGCTTACAAAAATCGTAAAAACATTATCAATATCGCAGCTGTCGATAATATGTTCGACCTGGGCGAAAGTGAAGCGCAGTTGAATTCGCGCTCTTATCTCAGTCATATTATCCTACATAAACCTAACTATTTATTTAATTATACCAATATAGGCTACCAGACCTACTTTGTGGAACAGGGTGCAATCGACCTGATGCGTAACCTGTTTTTCGACATATACCGGCTTGGGGTGTTGCATGCCGATATCTCCCAGGCTGAGCCGCTTGTCAGGAATGCTGATTTGTTTTCTTTTGATATGTCGGCAATCAGGCAAAGTGATGCACCGGGAAATGCAAATGCCACACCCAATGGCTTTTACGGCGAAGAAGCCTGCCAGATGGTGCGCTATGCAGGTATGAGTGAAAAGATAACTTCCGCCGGGTTTTTCGAAATGAACCCCGCCCTCGACCGCAACGGGCAGACAGGCCATTTGCTGGCACAAATGATATGGTATTTTATTGATGGTTTTTATCACCGGCAGAACGACCATCCGTCGAATGGTGCTGAAAATTATATACGGTATACGGTGCAGGTTACCGATTTCGACGACGGCATAGTATTTTATAAAAGCAAGAACTCCGAACGCTGGTGGATGGAAGTAAAATGTTCGGATAATATCCGCGAAAAGTACCGGCACCACTACATTGTGCCTTGCTCAACAGCCGATTACCAGACTGCTCTGCAGGACGAAATCCCCGACCGTTGGTGGCAGGCGTATCAGAAACTTATGTAAGTAAGTGAATAGTGAATACTGAAAAATGAAAAGTGAAAAGTGAAAAGTGAAAAGTGTCTTTATACCCGAAGGGTGTCTGACACTGGAACAAAAATCATTTAGCAATAGCATAAAATCTAAACAAACATTATGTATATGCTTGATATTCAGCTAATAAAACTCTTGTTAGATGAAAATGGATAGTTGGCCCAGAAGATTATCAAACGCCAATGCCTTTATTCATTAATTCCGAAATCCGAAATCAACATTCTGAAATCACTTCACCCTATCCGGGTTATTACTTATAAACGACCCCCATCCTGAATAACTTTTCGTTGTTTCGCCCGGCGACCGCTGGAAATAATGGCAGCAAGCCACTGCTACTGCATCGGTAGCATCAAAATATTTGGGTTGTTCGGTAATTACCAGCAAGCGGTTCATCATAGCCGAAACCTGCTCCTTGGAGGCATTACCATGACCTGTGATGGATTGTTTTACCTTTCGCGGCGAATACTCGAAGATTGGAATATCGCGGTATAAAGCTGCCGCCATGGCTACGCCCTGAGCCCGTCCCAATTTGAGCATACTTTGAACATTTTTCCCGAAAAATGGTGCTTCCAGGGCTACCTCGTCAGGATGATAATGGTCAATCAGCCCCAGCACTTTCTCGAAAATATGTTTCAGCTTCAGCGGATGAGTATCCAGGTGGTCAAGTTTTATCACATCGAGTGCAATAAGCTCAATTTTCTTACCTTTATCCACAATT
>JBBSBT010000089.1:0-9198 GCA_038250985.1 Bacteroidales bacterium | reverse complement strand
GTAATTTTGGTTGTATATTTGGGAGGGATAAGCATATCCTGTTATGGAAATCATCTCCATCAGGCAAACTAACAGATTTTTTTATTAATACATTTATCTTGTTAAGATTACACGACAATAATGAATTCTTATAAGCATAAATAAATCTTTTCAAAACATTGCCGGAATTCTTCAGTTAACAATATTTTTTCTCAGTCAGTAAAACTTTAGTTAGCAATTAACATTGCCCATCGGAAAAAGGGATTAAGATAAACCTAAAATAAATGATATGGATAGAACCGATGCAGAAGCTATAACAATTAAAACTCCTGATGTAAAAATATACTGGACAGGTGGCATGGATTCCAGTTACCGGATGGTGCAGCTATCGAAGCATGACATAACCATACAGCCTTATTATCTATGCGACAACAGGCATTCCGAACAGAACGAATTGCAAGCGATAGCATCCATTATTTCGGACATTGATAAACATCCTGAAACACTATGCACTATTCTGCCTCTGATTAAAGTCAAAGTTTCGGATGTAGAGCCGGATATCGAAATATCGGAAGCGTACAAGCGGTTTTACAAATACAGATCAATAGGTTCACAGTTTGATTGGATGGCACGATTTGCGAAAACCTGCCAGGGAATTGAAGTTTGCCTGGAGAAATTCGAAACAAACAGTGCCTATATGAGCATTGCTGAGAAAGGTGGTCTTATCAGGATTAAGGAGGGCGACATTTTATATATCAAACTTGATAAAGCAAAATCAGATAAAGATTTGTACAAGGTGTTTGGCAATTTCCATTTCCCCCTGCCTTTGTTTGAGATTACCAAGCTGGAAGAACTGCATGAATATAAGAAACTGGGATTTGGGGAAACAATTAACAAAACATGGTTTTGCCACCACCCCATAAAAAATGAACCCTGCGGAATTTGTAATCCTTGCAAGGCTGTTGTTGAAAAGGGTCTGTCATTCAGATTAACACCTGCAGGAATAGAGAGAAACAAAACTGAAAAAAAATACGGAGATAAAACCTGGTTCATATATGCAAAGAAAATCAGGCGTAGAATAGTTGGATATTAATAAGTTTGAAATATGCTATAAAAAAACAGGCACCAAAAGTAAAATAATGCTTTTGATACCTGCTGTGAGATAAGCTCAATAAGAATTCCTTATTTTTTTTGCTGCATCCGTTTTGCTTTTTCGTCAGTCTGTTGTTTCCGGTAAGCGTCAAGTTTTGTAGCCTGGTCAGGGGTTAATACTGCTTTGATTTCCTTATCGGATTCTGCCTGCAATTTCCCCTGTTCATCACGCATTTTATCGCGATCCATATTTCCGCCTTCACGCATCTTTGCAAAAAGCTCTGACTGTTTTTTCTGGCTTTCAGATACAATAGGAGTAACTTTTGCAACCTGGTCTTTCGATAGATTTAAAGCTGTAGTAAGACCATCAACTTCCTTCTGTAGTCTTGCAGCCGGATCACCTCCGCCTGGTTGAGCATAAACTGAACCTGCAGCTAAAAAAGCTACAAGTACAGCAATAATTAACTTTTTCATATTTTCTGTTTAAAATTCAGTTGTTAGACAACAGGCATCCTATAAAGTTTAAACATGTAGTAAATAAATAATTAGAATTGTAATTAATGAGCCCTGTCAAAGCAATATGGGAGAAAAAAAAGAGATGAATAGTTATATATAATTTATTTTCAGGCGTTTATATATTAATTACACAGGGAAATTAAGGACAGTTAAACACTTTTTAACAGTTAATAAAATCCATATCAGCTGTTATGAAAATTATTTTTAAAATGTATTGCAACTTAAAAAAGTCCATACATTTGATGTTGCTTCGAGTACCTTGATATAGGATTGTAAAGTTGGAAAAGTTGTTGAGTTGAAAAATGGGAATAGGCGAGTTTTTAAGTTTTATCTGTCCGGATTCAAGCAAATAAAGTACCATTAAAGTTTAATCACCTGCTTTAGCTGGATTTGTCTCTGGCACTAACCACTGAATATTACGATTTAAATTATCTGATAGCTAAAAGTGCGGAGTCAGCACTATAATCACTGATAAATTGTATGAAAGCCCGTGAATTTATCTTTTTCATCATTGTTTTTATTACCTCCTCACTTACAGCAAGAGCGCAATACACCAAACTTCTGGATTTTCAAGGTGCTTTAAACGGCAGTTATCCATGGAGTGCACTCATACCGGTAGGATCATTTCTGTACGGCGTTACACCCCAGGGCAGCACGAACGACGCCGGAACCATCTTCAGAATATACCCCGATGGAACCGGGTATGAGAAACTTCATGATTTTATTGGCACGCAACCTGAAAAGGGTTTTAACCCGCATTGCGCCCTTGTTTATGACGGAACTTTCCTGTATGGCACAACATCGATGGGAGGAGAATACGCTGGAATAATATTTAAAATAAAGCCCGACGGCACAGGTTTCGCGAAACTGCATGATTTTCAGGGTGCCAATGATGGCAGTTTCCCCTGGGGATCACTTTTTTTGGATGGGACTGTTCTGTATGGAACCACCAGTGGAGCCGGCACACACGAATCAGGAACTATCTATAAAATAAAAACGGATGGAAGCGGGTATGTCAAACTTTTTGATTTTTCGGATACTTTATCCGGTAGCTTACCTGTTTGTAATCTTATTTCCGATGGCACTTACCTGTATGGGATGACAATAAACGGCGGGAAATACGGAATGGGTGTCATCTATAAAATAAAAACAGATGGAACCGGGTTTAAAAAACTGCTGGATTTTTCCGGTATGGCAACCGGGGCTTCTCCGGCAGGTTCGCTCATATTTGACGGGACTTTTCTGTATGGGACCAGCCTTGGTGGAGGCGCCAATAATAAAGGAACAATATTCAAATTAAAACCCGACGGAACAGAGTTTTCGAGGCTGTTTGATTTTTCAGGCGACGACGGCAAAGGGTGTGAATATATCATGAGAGACGGGGCAACAATCTATGGAACCACCTATAATGGAGGCACAGCCAATATGGGAACACTTTTTAAAATAAAAACGGATGGAACCGGGTTTACAAAGCTGATCGATTTTACAGGACTCGAAAACGGCAGCAATTCGCATGGTCCGCTTATCCTGGATGGATCATTTTTGTATGGTATGACTGAAATGGGCGGCACCTATAACCTGGGAACCATATTTAAGTATGAGATAGTAACAACAGGTTTGACGGCTCACAAGGCTGAACGAGGTTTTACCATATTCCCCAATCCGGCTTCGGATAGAATTACATTAAATACAGACCATAGCCAGGCTTCGGGTTTGATTGTGAATATTTACACTATAACCGGAAAATTAATCCGTACAGAAAAATCTGGTATAAATCAGAAACAAATCAATATCAGTGATCTGAAAAACGGGGTTTACCTGGTTGAACTCATTTCCGATAAAAAGATTGAAAAACAGAAACTGATAATCCAAAGATAATCCAGGCTTTTAATTACAGTTTCAACTTCATTTTCTGTTAAGGTACCAACTTACGAAAAAAGGTCTTTTTGCCTGACCTTATCCGCCTAGCAGGCACTTCTCCCTGGAACAAAAGGCAATAGGCTTATCTTCTTTCTGCTTCAAATAAATAATATCCCGGATTGTTGCTCTATCAGAATTGTTTCTATATTTGGGAGTGAAAAGGATATCCTGGTCTGGAAGTATAAAGTTTGAAAAATTATTGGATTGAAAATTATATTGAATGAATCACTCTGAAATTCTCAACTTAAAAGATTGCCATCTCTAACTTCAAATATTCAGATAAACCATTCTCGAAAATACAAACAAAAACCAGGAAAACAGAGCCTTAATCCGGTACAAAATAAAATTCCGTTCAGCAAATTTGTCATCTGACTGAAATTTGATTCCTGGCTCCAAAAGTGAGATTAAACAACTAATATTTAAAACAAACCACCAATGGAAATAACCATAGATCTGAACCGGGACGATTACGCGGATTTTAATAAATACGTATTCCTGAAAAAGAATCTGAAGAAACGAATCTATGTGGTAGCCATCGTGGCCATTGTAATGCCCCTGGCCATGCTTAAGGGCGATTTTGATCTCGTGCAATACCTTGTAAAAGTTGTGCTGGCTGCCGTTGTTTTTGGAAGCATCTATCTTGGCGGAATGTTCCTTGCTCTTAAAAGGACAGGGAAACTTCCTTCAGACAATGGCTCTGTTTTAGGAAAAAAGAAATTCGTAATTACCGACGACGGCCTTGTTGAAGAAACAGAAAACAACACCAATCTGCAGAAATGGAAAAGTATTACATCCATTGAAACCAATAAGTGCTCGGTATTTATTTTTGTAGATACAATAGCTGCCTATGTTATTCCAAAGCGGTTTTTTAAGGACGAAAACGAACAAAATTTATTTATCGCAGCACTGAATGAAAAAAGCGGAAAAGCAAATTAGAAAACATATTCAGCCAGTATTCCCCGGGATGAAATAATGGAAATAATTTCAAAAAATAAGCCTGTCGAATGGATTTTGCCCGTTATTTTAATTGGCCTGATACCCATTTTATCAACCTCTAAAACCTTGGACCCAAACCAGGCCATACAGTTTATTGCGTTAACGTTTTGGTTACTAATAACATGGTTTGTTTTTCGCAGTCAGAAAAAGGAATTTTTAATAAAGAACCGTATTCTGCTTGTTTATTTTGCCGTTCACTTACTTTTTATTGTGTTTTCGATAGTTTCGGTAGCCATCTCAAACAACCGGAGCGATGCGGTGATTTTCTTTTCAAAATACGTATTATTCTTCCTTTTAATCAGTTCTTTTCAATTCTTTCAAAAGCCGGAATCCTTATTTAAAATTGTTGCCGTCACAGCTGCTGTAGTAAGCATCCTGATTTCAATACCGGCGTATTTCCAGCTATTTGAGCTGATAAAACAAAAGGAGCTTATCATCCCTTCAAGTACATATAGTATTTCTTCGCTATTACCGCACCGGAACCTGTTATCCGAAATTTTAGTGTTTACCATTCCGTTTACGGCATTTTTATTTTTTTCGGAGAACAAATACCAGAAAATTACAGGAATAGCGGGGTTTAACCTGGCTGTTTTCCTGATACTAATTTTATCCAACCGGGCCAGTTGGTTAAGCGTAGCAGTAGTTATCATCGCTATACTGCTTTTGAGCGCAGTGCGGGGAAAATTCCGACAAGTCAGTAAACCGGCAAAATTTATCATTGCCAACACCCTAATTATTTTTATAGCAGGTTACTTGTTCCTATCCGTTTATTCAGATAACTCAAGTTTGAAATCACATACATTAAGCTCGCTCGATTACACAAAAGGTTCGACGAAAGACCGGATCGGGCTGTGGTCGAGGACATTGAAATTGGTTTCCGAAAAGCCTGTGGCGGGCGCAGGCCTGGGAAGCTGGAAAATAAACATGCTGAAATATGGAAACCAGGGCCTGGTTTCGGAAAACAACACCACTTTTTATCAACGGCCACATAATGATTTTTTATGGGTTGCTGCCGAACAGGGAATTATCGGCTTCATCTTATACGCCCTGCTGTTCATTGTAATACTCTTTTATCTGCTTAAAGCATTAATAAGCAAAAACGACGATTCTCATTTTAAACAACTCCTGGTAATATTATCGGTTACACTGATATTTATAGTTTTCTCGCTATTCAGTTTCCCGAAAGAAAGGATAAGCCACAACATTTTTCTTTTTGCGGGTTGGGGTATATTTTTAAATATCATGAATACCAGGCAGGAAACAGCATTTCGAAAAATAACACCTTTAAAAGGCGGCTATTATTCAACTTTAGTTATACTTATACTCATCCTTTTTATTGGCATTATCCGGATTAACGGCGAAATACATGCTAAAAAAGCTATCCTTGCCAGGAAAGAATCAAAATTTCAAAAATGCATAAACGAAATCAATAAAGGCGAATCCTTTTTATATCGAATGGATGAAACCTCAACTCCATTATGCTGGTATTCGGGTATATCCTATTTCAGACTGAATGAATATGAAAAAGCAAATGCGCAATTCGAATCAGCTATCCAAATCAACCCTTATCATATTTATTCATTGAGCGATTATGCCAGTAGTCTGGCTAAATTAAATCAAACCGAAAAAGCCATAGAGTTTTACAATAAAGCCATAGCTATTGCACCGAATTTCCTTGATCCGAAATTAAACCTTTGCGCCCTGTATTTTAAAGAGGGAAACTATTCGCAAGCTCTCGAAATTCTTAAAACTACGGATGTTGAAACCACTTCGGAAAGGTATAAGAAAACAGTAACCGTTATTATTCAGAAAATAATTGAAAAGGAATTAAAGACCACGCAACCTTTCGAGGGATTTTTATACCTTTATCACAAGGAATATAATAACTATAGTTTTTATAAGGAATTATTACGCAATGCAAAAAGCTCTGATTTACATGCAGATGAGTTAATTATTCACTCACAGCCTATTTTTTCAAACAGTTTAAAGAACTAGATTATGAAAAACTTTTACTTATTGGCACTTCTGGCACTATGTCTTTCATCATCCAAAGTGCTCGATGCACAAATTATTTCGGTAAATCCCGACACCGTTGTTCAGAGCCAAACTATTAACATAGATGTTACGGCTCAGAACATAGATTTCTCCCAGGGAACAAATACCATTTATTTCAAACAAGGCAACACGGAACTCTATACGTCAAAACCGTCAGTCAGCAGTAAGACGTCAATTACAATAAGACATAAATTTACGTTTAACGATCCGCTTGGATATTATAAATTATTCATTTCCAATTCGTATAGCGGAGTTACCTACTCACGCGACAGTGCCATTTGCGTTAAACCAAATCTGGAACCGGCTTCAATCGAATATATAATGCCAACCACCGCAAAAAAAGGTGAAACAATCACAATTACTGTTTATGGAATTAACACACACTTCAACAAAGCGGGACTAACCAATTACGTAACACTGCAAAACGGGAGTAACTCAATAGGCCCTGTAACCACAACCCCCATTGACGAAATAACGCTGAAAGCCGAGTTCGCCTTTACGGGTAATAACCCACCAGGATTGTATTCAGTTAATGTGAATAATCTTACGGATGGAACTATTACCAAATCAAATGCATTCAGTTTGCAATCGGGATCAATTACACCAGCAATTCTGACGGTAGTTCCTGATCATGCTGTTCAGGGACAGACGCTGGATATTGGAGTTACGGCCGAAAATATAGATTTCACACAGGGAACGAATGTGGTATCGTTTAAACAAGGAAATACGGATCTGCCTATGTACCTGACATATAAGAACAACCCAACCTCGATGACGATCCATCAGACTTTCACTACTGATAATCCAACCGGTTATTATGATTTGTGGATAACCAATACCGCTGCAAATGTGACTCTGAAAAAAGTAAATGCTATCTATGTCAATCCAAATTTAACTATTCCTACCCTTGGTAGTATAACGCCAACCTCTGCGCATCAGGGTGAAACTGTTATCGTTACTGTTTTGGGTTCAAATACAAGTTTCAATAAAAGCGGTGTAACAAATTATGTATACCTGCAAAACGGGAATAAACAAATAGTTGCTGAAGCAATAACACCAATTGATTCGATACGACTGGAAGCCCGGTTTGTACTAACGTATGCTCATCCACCCGGGTTTTATTCAATTAATGTCAGGAATAATGTTGACGGGACTATTACCAAACCAAATGCATTCGAACTGATTACCGGACCGGATACGCCGAAAATACTGACAGTTGCTCCCGATAGCGCCATACAAGGCCAGGCGCTGGATATTGACGTTACAGCCCAAAATGTTGATTTTACGCAAGGGACAAATATGGTATATTTAAAACAAGGAAGTGAGGAAATTGCTTTTTACTTTCCTGTTATAAACAGCGCAACATCACTTACAATCCACCATACATTTAATCTGGACCATTCAACAGGTTTTTATAATTTATCGGTTTACAATACTTCATCCGAAAATCTCCTTACAAAAACTAATGCCATTTATGTAAAACCATATGCAGCCTTACCTTCGCTTGAAAGTATAACACCCAATACGGCCAAACAAGGCGAAATTGTTACAATTACCTTTACAGGCACAAATACACACTTTGATAAACCAGGTATTATAAATTCCGTTTTCCTGAAAAACGGGAATAAACAAATAAATGCAACTACTTTATTACCAATTGATTCGGTTACGCTTGAAGCTGGATTTACATTAACCTATTCCCAGGCCATTGGTTTGTATTCAGCTAATGTATATAATGATACTGACGGCACACTTTCAATCCCAAATGCATTCGGGTTAAATGAAGGTTTAAATACGCCCCGCATACTTAAAGTTACGCCCGATACACTTGTTGCCGGCCAAACATTAGATATTGAAATAACAGCCGAAAATATTGATTTTACACAGGGAACCAATATCGTTACTATCAGGCAGGGAAGTTCCGATATATATATGAACTCATCAACGGCTGATAGCCCGACAACCCTTTTTGCGAATATAACTGTCAGTGACTATTTCCCGTCGGGTGAGTATAATCTTTCGATATGGAATACTTCGTTTGATATACTGTTATTGTCGAATCAAACCTTAGTGAGGGAGAAAGCGTTTTATTTAAAATCGCCAAATTTAATTATAAGTGTAATTGAAATTCCGGAAGATAAAATTCTGTTTTATCCAAACCCGGTGAACCATAATTTATTTCTGAAAAAGAAGTATGAAATAATTCAGTTGTTCGATATAAACGGCAGGAAGGTTCTGGAATCGAAACAGGTGGAAATTCTGGATGTTTCCGGTTTACATAAAGGGATTTATTTTATCAAACTAATGACCGGAAATGCCTTTGTAGTGCGAAAATTAATTGTGGATTAAAAGCAGCGACTCTTATTAAGCCAATAATTTTTCGGTTTTTGTTCTTCGGGATTCTTTGTTGATTATGATGTCAGAAAAAAAATTAGCTTTTAAATTAACGAACGTTTTAAATTTGTTTTAAGCCACTTTTAGACTGAAATATAAATTTCTCAATTTGTGGATAACTGTAGTTCAACAACTTATTTTAAATCAAACCAATGAAAGGAAAGTTTATACTTATTTTATTTTTAATTTATTTATCCGGATGTAATCCCTGCGACGAACCGGTTTTGATAGACCATGGGAGCCTGC
>JBBSBT010000088.1:0-9203 GCA_038250985.1 Bacteroidales bacterium | reverse complement strand
CGTTGATGCTCTTACAAGCTCAATAGCCTGTGGGAACGACAACTGGTGGCTTTGTACAAAATTGCGCAAACGTTCAATACCGATAAAAGCAGCATGTCCTTCGTTACAATGGTATAAATCAGGTTCAACGCCCATGGCCTCAAGTGTACGTATGCCACCAACGCCAAGTAATAATTCCTGTTTAAATCTATTTTCGAGGTCGCCGCCATATAGTTGGTGGGTGACAAACCTGTCAGCTTCGGAATTTTCTTCGATATCGGCATCCAACAAGAAAAGAGGTATGCGACCAACGTTCAGCTGCCACACTTTGGCACGAAGAATACGTCCGGGTAGTGAAACGCTGACCATAACCCATTCACCTTCCTCATTGCGTACTGGTTCAATAGGTAAATGAGTAAATTTTTGCGGGTAGTAATTTGCTACCTGTTCACCGAAAGGGGAGAGTGATTGTTTGAAATAGCCGTAACGGTATAATAAGCCTATACCAACCATATCCACATTCGAATCCGAAGCTTCTTTCAGATAATCTCCGGCAAGCACTCCCAGTCCGCCTGAGTAGATCTGAACACTTTCGTGAAGGCCAAACTCCATGCTGAAGTATGAAATTTTCGGACCCTTCTTATTGGCACCCTGGGCCATATAAGCGTCAAAATGCGTAAGCACCTCCTTGAGCCGGGCCATGAAATCAGGATTTTTTTCCAATGCCTGCAACTGGCTGTATGTGAGCGATTCGAGCAGTGCGATCGGGTTGTGATCAGAATATTCCCAACGATTGGGATTGATCATACGAAATAAATCAGTCGCTTCGCTGTTCCAGCACCAGTAAAGGTTGCGGCTAAGTTTCAGCAATCCATTCAGTGCATCAGGAAATGTATGTCTTATGAGTATTTTACGCCATTCAGGTTGGGAAGTCTTCTTGCCATTAACGCTGATAACGGATTCGGCCTGGCGTTTATCACGGAACAGGTCGGCACGGTCAGCAACTTTACCGAGTGCAAGGGAATAGGCATTTTTATAATTAATCAGAAGGTTGCTCCACAAAGCAGTATGTGCTAGCTGGATTGCGGATGCTGAAAGTTCGTACCACCGGGTCTCCGACATTTTTTCGTATGACAATATCACTTCAACAATTGAATCCACAACCATTTCGTTGTTATCATCAGTCCGGTCGATCACAGTAATTCCGGCATCTAAATTGAGACTCCTCACCCACAAGCCAAAACCAGCCAGTGTTGTGGTAACAGTAGGAACACCGAATACAAGGCTTTCGAGTGGGGTATATCCCCAAGGCTCGTAATAAGAGGGGAAAACGGAAAGATCAAAACCGGTAAGCAGGTCATAATATCCAATGTTAAATATACCATCGTCCCCGTTAAGGTAACTGGGTACAAATATCACTGTTACCTTATCCTGTAATGAATTAAACAGGTTATTTTCCTTAAGTCGTTTCAAAATAGGATCATAATCCGGTTCAAAAAGACCATGAGTAAGATAGCGTTGCTCTTCTTTATCGCCGACAATACCCGATTCGATTTTTTCGATCAATCCCGGTACAGGACCTGAATGATGGGCGGGTATAGTAATAAAGGCAATAACCGGATAGGTAAGTTTCTCATTATGATTCAGGTTAGCGAGAGCATCCAGGAAAAGATCAATCCCTTTATTGCGGAACTCATACCTCCCGCTGTTGATAAGCAACAACGAATCAGCAGGTAAGGATTGCCCGGTGACAGCCTGGGCGACAGCTAAAAGTTTCTCCCTGGCTACCTGTCGTTTCCCCGCCAGGGCATCTTCATCCAGGAAAAGAGAATCGTCAAAACCATTGGGCGTAATGACATCCGGTTCACGGCCAAGGAATTTAGTGCATTCGTTCGCAGTAAGCTTGCTGACAGTTGTGAAGGCATCACTTTCGACGGCTGCAATGTGCTCCAGCGAATGTTTGGCCATAACATGAAACCGGTTGGCAATAGCATCGGCATTGTACTCAGTGAACCTGCTGTACAAAGGCAGGTTGTTGCCTGCAATACTTCGTCCCACAACAGTAGCATGGGTGGTAAATACAGTCCCGATCTGGGGTACACGGTCGTTGAGGTAGAGTATTCCACTGCCGGTCATCCACTCGTGAAACTGAGCCACAATTTTGTCCTGGGCAGTAAGGCTGTATTCATAAAAACTTTCGATTACCTTTCCGGCAGCATATCCAAATAAGGCAGGCTCAAAATAATCCCAGGAACCGGAAATACTATCCAGCTTATATTTTTCCCAAAATTCGGCCAGAATCCTGTCCTTCGATGGGAAATATTGTGTAAAATCAACCAATATGGCAACAGGACGGCCCTTAATATTCCATCTGCCTATTTTTATTCTAAGACCTTCATTTTCTGCTCTTTCGCGCCAGGTACGGAATATAGATTTATCTTCAGTAAATTCAGGATTAGGGCTTGTTTCTTTCCAAACATCAGGACCGATTACGATGTAATTATTTCCGTATTCCGATTGAATTCCGGGAGCTTTGGTAGCTACAACCGTATAAATCCCACCAACTTTATTGCATACTTCCCAGCTTACTTCAAAAAGATAATCGGGCTTTAATATTTTCTTCTCACTCATATAATAGTTTCAGATTCAAGTAATTTAGTGCATCAATACCCATGATGCAGTATAAAACCAAACCTCTGACCGGGGAAATGCCTGAATCAGAGGGGGTGCAAAAGTACAAAATTAAAGATTAATGAACTTCAAGTTATGCACAAGATGTTCAATATTGTGAATAAAAACTTAATGGATTTATTCAATCCATGGCATGAAACCTGATTTTTTACATGCAATTGATCAATTGCATAAATCGGATTTTGCTGACTATTTAACCGGACCTTTTGATGTTAAAGTCAGTGGCTTTTTATCAGAATTTACAGCTTTTACCGGACCTTTTGATGTCAAAGTCAGTGGCTTTGCTTCAGATTTTACAGATTTTACAGGACCTTTCGATTTCAAAGGCAGTGGTTTATTATCAGATTGTACGACTTTTACAGGACCTTTCGATTTCATAGATAGTGGTTTTATATCAGGTTTTACAGCTTTTACAGGAGATTTCTTAATCACAGGCTGCTCTTTTTCAGTATATTCCCTCACACGGATGAGGAAATCGGAAAGTATATTCAGATAATTGAGGAACGCATCATAGGGCGAACTATAAGGGTTAAAATACCGATGTACATCACCGTCGCTGAACCATTTTGTACACATATAATATAAATGGTCGCTTGTTTGCAGGTAATTCCAGTCGCGGTGAAGGTCAGCATCGGTACAGGTAGCCATTATATCCGAAACCTTGTAGAGACTTGAGAAAGCTTCGTTTTGTAAGTCGTTACCAAGCCAGGCAGTAAGGTCACGTTCCTCGTCGGCCCAGGAAATAGGATGCGGGCAATCAATACCCGCAACAGGTTGCAAATCTTCAGAAATTTCGCTTGCAGTCCGGAATACCCATTTACCTGTTTTTATTAGTTGCTCGGGAAACGCTCTTAAAAATCCGAATATCCCGGATTCCGCTTTCTGGTGTTCCCCGAATGTTTCATAATCCATAAACAGGTTAACAAGTTCCTGTTTCTTATCTACATGATTAAGCCATTTAACATATTTCTCAGCAGTGAGGGGCCATTCGCTCCAATCCGTCTGCGAAAACCTGAAAGTCATATCGTCGCTTAGCTGGTAATTCCGCAAAAGAAGTTTCAGCCGTTGATGAGGTGCACTGCAGTATAGGAAATTCGGGCTTTTCCATCCCAATAATTGTTTTGCGCCTTCGGTAAGCATAGTTTTGTATCCCATTTCGAGTACCTGGCCGGCTATGCTGTTGGAATAAACAAGTTCGGTATTACGGAAAGCGGTTGGTGTGTAGCCAAACAATTCTTTAATGGCAGCAGCATGTTCCTTCACCTGTCTTTTGAATTCAGCAGGATCTATTAATCCTGCCAAAGAATGGGAATAGGTTTCGGCCAGGAATTCAACATTCCCGGTTTTAGCCAGTCTTTTGAAGCTCGCTATTACTTCGGGTGCATATTTTTTAAACTGGTCGAGGGCTGTACCACTGATACTGAAAGTTACTTTAAAAGCAGATCCGTACTCGTTGATAAGTCCTAGTAATACTTCGTTTGCCGGAAGATAACAATTGGCTGCAACCCGTTGAGCGATTCGTTTATTCTGGAAATCATCATAATAATAATGATCGGCACCGATATCGAAAAAACGGTACGTCCGTAGGCGAAATGGCTGATGGACCTGGAAATAAAGACAAATTGACCTCATATATCTTCGTTTTAAAAACTATGGTTAAAAAAAAATGGCAACAATTTAATTAAAGCAATGATTCGTATATATCGACAACTTTAAGGGCGGCGGATTCCCATTTCAGGTTATTAACCTCTTCGGTACCATTGGTAACAAACATACTGTTTAATGACTTGTAATGAAGTAGTCCATAAATGGCATCAGCCATAGCATCCACATCCCAGAAATCGACTTTCATGACATGGTCGAGAACTTCGGCCACACCCGATTGTTTGGAAATAACAACCGGAACATTTGAACGCATGGCTTCGAGTGGTGAAATGCCAAATGGTTCTGACACCGAAGGCATCACATACACATCGCTCATGGCGAACATCCTGTCAACATTTTCTCCTTTCAGGAACCCGGTAAAATGAAAATGGGATGATATCTTCAGTTTGGCTACCCGTCGTATCATTTTTTCCATTAAATCGCCGGTACCTGCCATTACGAAGCGCACATCGGGATCACGTTCAAGCACTTTTTTGGCTGCTTCGATAAAATACTCAGGGCCTTTCTGGAAGGTGATCCTACCCAGAAAAGTAACAATCTTCTCCCTTACATGTTTTTCAGCATCCAGTAATTCAGCCTTTTCGGGAGGCTCAACGGCATTGTGAACAGTAATAACTTTATCCGGATCAATATGATAGCGTTCGATTACAATATTCCGGGTGAGATTACTGACTGTTATGACCCGGTCGGCCGCTGCCATTCCCTTGCGTTCGATTTCGTATACATTTTCATTGTAATTTTCGCCGGAGCGATCGAACTCGGTGGCATGCATATGAACCACCAAAGGTTTGCCCGATATTTTTTTAGCTGCTACTCCGGCGGAATAGGTAAGCCAGTCGTGGGCATGGATAATATCAAATTCACTGTTGGCGGCAATGGATGCACCAACCAGTGCATAACGGGCAACTTCTTCCATCAGGTCGTGACCGTACTTTCCTGAGAATTGAAATTTTTCGGAAAAAACCCTGCTGCCTTCTTCCACTTTGGTTTTAAGGTTCTCATTTACCATCTGCTCGAAATCTTCAGGGCCAACATATGGGATGAGGTTTGAACCGATTTCCATATAAGTGATCTGTTTCCAGTATTCGTGGAAAACCGGGTCATTCATCATTACGGTAACATCACTTGCGTTGATAAGCCTGACGGCTTCCTCGCTTTCGTCGCCATAAGCTTTCGGAACAACAAACTGTACCTCAACACCATGTTTAAGCAATCCTTTAGTCAGACCGAAACAGGCTGTGCCAAGACCACCGGTAATATGGGGAGGAAACTCCCAGCCAAACATTAAAACTTTCATCTTTTTTGTTCTATTAATTCCTTGGTTATTTTAATTTCTTGTCTTTTGCGGGTTTCCATTCATTCAGCATATGGCTGACTCGCAGGAGTTCCGAAACGCTCCATGCCTGCGAAATAGCGCCTGAAGCACGGTAAGGAGGATCACCATCGTATAGTTCCGAAATTGTACCGATACCATGTTCCATAAGTACCTCTTCAAAACCATTGTATATCCTGGTAATGAAAGCTACTCCGCTTTGTTCGTAAAGTTTTAACCATGCGTCGGCAAAATGACCAAACAACCATGGGAATACGGAGCCCTGGTGATAAGCCAGGTTACGTGCTGTCGGGTCACCTGTGTATTCTGATTTGTAGGCCTGGTTTTTGGGAGCCAGCGTACGTAATCCCCGGGGAGTCAGCAACTCGGACTGAATCCTGTCGAGAACGCCTTTGCATTGATCGTCATTGAGAGGTGAATAAGGTAAGGAAGCTGCAAAAACCTGGTTGGGTCGTACGGATTTATCACAGAAATTGCCATTGACATAATCATACAGGTAATTCTGTTCTTTATACCAAAATGTATCAATAAACGCAGCCGGAATCCCATCAGCAATGGTTTTCCATTCGCTGACAAAATCTTTGTCGCCGGCTTTTTCGGCCAGTTCAACAGCAAAACGAATGGCATTATACCAAAGAGCGTTTACTTCAACTGCCAGGCCGATGCGCGGAGTAACCGGTTTAAGATCAACAACAGCATCCATCCAGGTTACAGCCGTTCCGGTAATTCCTGCAAACAGAAGCCCGTTATCCAACATATGAATATTATAAGGAGCGCCTTCACGGAAACTGTTCAGGATTAGCTTCAGGTATACACCATAATGTTTCCAAACGTTTTTATCACCGCTGTATTTGATGTATTGCTGCAATGTCCAGAAAAGCCATAACGGGGCATCTACCGAATTATATTCGGCCTTGTTAACTGTTCCTGAATTAGGGAAAAGCGGACCCTTCATCTCACTGAGACTGCTGTCCAGTATGGCTTTAAAAGTCTTAAAGTCACCTTGTAGAAGTGTCAGTCCAGGCAAGGAGATAAATGTGTCGCGTGTAACCCGTCCAAACCAATGGAAGCCGGCTACGATTTCCAGTTTTTTACCCCGTTTTACAATAAATTGTTCTGCCGCATTTTTCAGACTTGCTTCGAAGCTATCACGGTTTATACGCTTTTTCATTTCCTGCGCATACATGCGTGCAAATGTTTTAGGGTCCTCTTCGTCGAGGCTGGCCATAAAATAAACACTCTCCCCTACTTTTATGGGCAATTCAAAATATCCTGTTGTATAAAGATCTTCATGACATTCATAACCACGTACTTTTTCGCGGATGTATTCAAAATCGAAATACCAGTCAGGTGCGTGTACATATTCATTTTCCTTGGAAAACTGCAGGTGCAGGAATGGATACCCCTGGTACATCCTGACTTTGATCCCGTTAGGTATAGCTTCATATTTTCGCTCAACATCATTATTGGCTTTGCTGAGAGCATGAATATTCCTATAGGCAAGAAAAGGCCTGAAACGTATAATGGTAGGCGAATGTGCTTCAACCAGGGTATATTTAATAATAATACTGTCACTGGTGCCGGCAAAAAGCATTTCCTTTGTAAGCATCACCCCACCTACCCTGTATGTAATTCGCAGGTTGGTATCGATACTGAAGTCGGTAACATACTTATGCCCTCTCGGACTATACTTCTCGCCTTTATATTTATGAATTGCGAGATTAAATTCCTGATCATGCTGAATGATGGTTTCATCCAGTTGTGACAGAAGGACATGCATGCCACCATCAAGCTGGGGCTGATGAGTAACCAGCAGCCCGTGGTATTTACGTGTATTACAGCCTATGATGGTTGTGGATGCATAAGAACCGCCCCTGTTGGATCGCAGCATTTCACGGTTGAGCGAATACTCGAGATTTACCAGTTTCGATTTGTCAAATTTAATATAATCCATAGTATATCAACTATTTAGCACTTATGATATTAGATTACCTATAAGCATGCAAAAGTACAAATTATTTACATATGATTTGTTTCATATCTTTAAGATAAGCGTCAGTCATATATACAACCTTAAAATTACAAAAAATGTTTAAAAAAAAATATTATTTCAATAATAAATTCGTTTAAGAATTGAATTCCCTTTCAACTACTTTTACCACCCTGAAAAAAGGTACTAATGACAATTAAAAAAGCCATGCGGCTTATTCTCTTTCTGACCATAATCACTTTAGCAGTGTTTACTTCCTGCAGGAAAGATGAATTTAATACTGATCCCGGTTTCAGCCTCCGCTTCAGTGCGGACACCATAACGTTCGACACTGTTTTCACCAGCATAGGTTCAAGTACGCAATCGCTTGTGATAAGAAATACGGGCAAGAACAGAATAAATATTTCGAGGATCACACTGGCACGTGGAAAGGCCTCCCCTTTCAGGCTGAATATTGACGGCACGGCTACCGAAGACTACCGTAACCTTGAAATCGGCCCGAACGACAGCGCGTATATTTTTGTAAAAGTCACAATTGACCCTAACAATGAAAATAATCCTTTGGTTGAGAGTGATTCCATTGTTTTCGAAACCAACGGGAAAATTCAGGATGTTAAATTGATTGCCTGGGGACAAGATGCCTATTTTCATCTGAACGAAACACTGACAGGCGACGTGACACTAAACCCGGACAAACCGCATGTTATATACGGGACACTTACTGCCGGTAGCGGGTGTAAACTGAATATCCCGGCAGGAACACACCTGTATTTTCACAATGGCGGCAGCCTGGAGATCCGGGCGGGCGGCACTATTAATGTTACAGGAACGCTCGAAAAACCGGTTACTTTCACCGGCGACAGGCTGGAGGAGTATTATCTCGACAAACCCGGATTATGGGATGGCATCTGGCTCGAAAACGGGAGCCTGAACAACAGTTTTACCTATGCTGAAATCACCAATGCCAAAGTCGGAATACAGGCAGACAGCTGCGGGCTTGCCGGTGGCGAACCGTTAAGGCTTCATAACTGTATGATACATAATATGACCAATTATGGTATCCGGGCCACCAAGGCCCGCATTGTTGCCACCAACTGCCAGGTGACCAACTGCGGAGGCAATGTGGTATCCATTGAGAATGGAGGAAATTATGATTTCCGTAATTGCACCCTGGCCCGGTACTTTTCGGGAAAGGGATACCCTGCTTTGTATATCAGCAACTTTATGATGGATTCCACAGGCCGACAATTTCCGGGGGAGTTGACAGCTGCTTATTTTGGCAATTGTATCGTTACCGGAAACCAATCCGATGAAATTGGATTAGATGAATTGAAAGGCACTGCGTTTATTTTCCAGTTTGACTATTGCCTGGTCAACCTTGACATTCCAAAAGAGTATGAATCAAATTTTATAAATTGTATCATCAATAAAGATGTAAATTTCATTAAACCGGATTCGAATAACTTCAAGCTTGATACTTTGTCATTTGCAATAGATGCGGCTTCATTGAATATTATTAACAATACAGTTCCGGATATTACTCTT
>JBBSBT010000087.1:0-9329 GCA_038250985.1 Bacteroidales bacterium | reverse complement strand
TAAGGCTGCCATTAAACCGGCCGGGATAATAAGAAACAACGCAATTGAAGCTATATCTTCATGTTTGTTTACAAGGCTTTGCACTACATCAGGTAAACCTTTTACCGCTTCCTTGGCAGGATCGCCGGTAAGGTCGGTAACCACGGCCATAAGAGCGGCAAAAACTATGGTTCCAAGCCCGCTGATCTTAATTCCCTCATTTTTTAAAACCATTCCGGCGATTAAAATTAAAGTGCCGATTATCATTCCGACTATCGGGAAATGATTGATTATAACATGTACATAAGCCCAGTTCATAAAATCAATTTTTGAAAGTTGAAAAAAATAATTGAATCTGAATCCGTTTCCTGGTTTTTTATTTGAATACAAATATATGTATTATCATCGTTGTTTAGTCGAAGCGCGACTTTGAGTTGAACTCCGACTATAGGGCAAAAAAAACGGCTGCAGAATCTCTTCTGCAACCGTTTCATCACCATTCACCTTTCTTTACCTGCGCGCTGGTTTTCCGGAGGAATCTCTTTCTGCACCGGCAGCGGGACTTTTTGTTTCTGCCTGTTTAACTACTTCCCTTGAAGCCTGTTTTGTTACAGTTGTCTGGTTACGTGAGCCGGAGGTAGGAGCCGTGGTTTGCGTTTTTGGTTCACGAGTGGGTTGAGTTGTTGGTGTAGTACTTTTCCCAGTCTCGCGTGTTGGGCTGCTGTAGACTTTTTGAAGATCAGGAGCACTGTTGCGTGGCTGAGTAGTTGAAGGTGGTTCGACCCTGGCCGGAGGCGTTGCAGTCGTGTTTCTTTCGCTTGCACCTGAGTTATTTACGCGTGCAGGAGTTTCAGTTTTTGTTTCAGTAGAAGGACGGGATGAACTCCGTTCAGGGTATACTTGTGTTCCCATGCGAGGCTCAACTTTTGTTTCCTTATTTACTGAACCGTTTTGAGTTCTCGTTTGTGTATTAGTGCGTTGAGTTGAATTCGTTTCTTTTTGAACCTCTGAAGATCTGCTGTTTTGAACCCGGTTTGTTGAGCTGGGTACAACACTTTTTTCATTTGTAACATTCGTGTTGCGTTGTACAGGTGTTTGAGTATTGGTGCGGGTTTCAGTCCTTGTTTCACGTGTGCGGCTTACACCGGGATCATTCGAACGTGCACTGGTTTGTTCAATCTGGCGGCCTGTTCTGGCTTGCTCCACTTTGGTGTATCGCGTCGGCCGATATTCATTGTTTTTTGTTTCAACTGAGGGGCGATAAACGTTCAGTGTATTGTTGCGAACACCCGTATTGCCTGCTCTTTGATTATCAACAACTTTTATCGTCCGGACTTTTGTTTTGCTGTATCTGTCAACATCACTTACCCGTGGGCCCTCGTACCATGAATTGTGATTTCCTGCACTATTCTTATTGGTATAAACATTAGTAATGTAGGTGATGTTTGTAACCCTTACAGGCCTGTCGTAGATGTAATATTTCCAGTTACCTGAATAAAATCTGTCGCGGGAAACAAAGGTCCACCAGGGATCAGGAGCGTACCAGCTTGAATTAGTCTGAGCATAAATGTTAGGTCCCATGGGAGCCCAGCCCCAGTAGTTATCGTACGAACCCCAGCTTACCCAGGCAGGTGCCCATTCGGTACCGGGAACCCACAACCAGCCTAAGTAATTGTCAAAATCCCAGCGGCCATAGTGGAAGGTTGCCCATCCCCAGGTATAATCTGAAACCCAGGTCCATCCGTAACTTGTATAAACCCAGTTGCCACCGGAGGAATAAGGTCTGAAGGATTGGGGATTATCAAAATAAGGACGCCAGACGTATCCGTAATCATATGAATAAATCCAGTCACCATAAGGCGAAAGTTGATCGTAGAAGGTCTGAACCGAGATGGTTACGTTTGATTTTTTGTGTGCTTCGGCACTGAAAACTATAACCATTGAAATGAGCAGGGTGAAAATTATCTTTTTCATGGCAGTAGAGATTAGTATTGTTATTTAATTAACCCTTTGTTTACAGTAGTTCTGGAAACTCTGTTATAAAGCCAGATGCAAAGCACGTGCCACAATTATAATTACCTTGAATTTACTTTTTATAAATGAATAAATATTGAAAAATAAAGTACGCATCCAATTGCTAATCAAAAAGATAAAAAAAAACCGGCAGTATATGATTACTTCCGGTTTTTCGAAAAAATGTTCAGTTGATTTTATTTTATCCCCTGCTTTTTATTGAAGGCAGCAACCCCTTCGTCGAGGAATTTGATATACGAAGCGATATCCAGGTCGTACGCATGGGGCTGCGTAAGTGCGTTGCCGTCGCCATCCAGGATCACATAAAAAGGCTGTGCATTGGTTCCGAATTTATCGGTCTGTATTTCGGCATTCTTTTTCCCAAGGAGCTTCACCTCGCGGCCGTCTTTGTTGGTATACCATTCTGCTTTGGGCAGCTCTATAACTTTATCATCTACATACAGTGCGGCAATCACAAAGTTTTCACGCAAACGTTTCTTTACTTCCGGATCGCTCCACACGCGGTTTTCCATTTCGCGGCAGTTGGTACAGCCATGACCGGTAAAATCAACAAATACAGGTTTAACCAAAACTTTGGAAGCTTTTAGCGCTTCGTCGTAATCGAAATATCCTTTTAATCCGTGAGGCAATTTGAGCGCTGTATTGCTGTATTTCGGTGCATCGGCAATATTACCCCTGCTTTCAATACTACCTCCGCCTGAATTTTCGCGTACAATGGCGGTAACATCAAAATCCTGTGTTTCCATAGGTGGAAGCCAGCCTGATATGCCTTTAAGCGGCGCACCCCATAAGCCGGGGATGAGATATACCACAAATGTAAATGTGGCTATGATAAGAATAAGCCTGGGAAAGGACTTTACTGCCGGGTAATCGCTGTCGTGCGGGAACCTGATTTTCCCCAGCAGGTAAAAACCCATCATGGTGAAAATCACTATCCAGAAACCAAGGTAGATTTCGCGGTCGAGGATTCCCCAATGGTAAGTTTGATCGGGGATATTCAGAAATTTGAGAGCAAAAGCGAGTTCAATAAAACCAAGTACAACCTTCACTGAATTCAGCCAGCCGCCTGATTTTGGCATTTTGTTAAGCCACTGCGGAAATAAGGCAAACAAGGTAAACGGTATGGCAAAGGCCAGTGAGAATCCCAACATACCGATGATAGGCATAAGAATCTGTCCGCCTACCGATTGCACCAATATAGTGCCGACAATAGGCCCCGTACAGCTGAAGGAAACAAGCACCAGCGTAAGCGCCATAAAAATCGTCCCGATGGTTCCGCCTTTATCTTCGGCAGAAACGGATTTATTAACCAGCCAATTGGGCATGGTAATTTCGAAGTATCCGAAAAAGGATGCGGCAAAAATGACAAAAATGAGAAAGAACAGCACATTGGGAATCCAGTGGGTACTGATCCAGTTGCTGAATTCAGCGCCGAAAAGCACAGCCACCACTGTTCCGAAAAGAGTATAAATCGCTATGATCGATAGTCCGTAAATGGATGCCTGCACTTTCCCGTTGGTTCCTGACTTCATAAAATAGGAAACAGTCATCGGGATCATCGGGAATACGCATGGGGTAAGTATGGCTATCAGGCCGGCACCAAAAGCGATCAGGAAGAATAACCATAAGGGTGTTTTGCCGGTATTTACGGGTTTTGATAAGTCAACCTGAGCAGGATTTACAGCAGTATCAGCTTTTGCAGTCACAACTGTATCAGTGGTTTTTGCCTGAGCTTCCGGGATTGAAACCGCAGCTATTTCCTTTTTATACGATTTTGAACCTGCCAGGTCGAAGCTGAAGGGTTTAGAATCAAAAATGCAGCTTATATTATCACAGGCCTGGAATTCAACTTCGCCGCTAACTTTTACGGGCTTATTGCTTTGTATCTTTATCCGTTGCGTAAATGCAGCCTGCAAAGGAAAATATTTGACATTCATTTCGAACATCTCGTCATATTCCTGATGAGGCTTAGGCTCGGTAACTTTCCCAATCAATTTGTATGCGTCGGATTTATCGAAAGTAAACAAGGTGGGTCTTGGGCCATCAGGGGGCACATCCTGTGAATACATATGCCATACAGGTTTAATGTTAGCATTGAACTGCAATTCGGCAATAGTATCATTGATACGGATGGCTTTAAACGTCCATTTCACAGGCTCCTGCAATTGAGCGAAAGCAGATGACCCGGTCAGAAGGCTTAATATGATAATAAAAAACAACGCTTTACCAGCGCGAAAAGCAATTCTATTCATAGTGATATTTTTGTTTGGCAGGATAAAAAGATAGCCAGGATCATCAAGGGACAAAAGTATAAATAAATGAGAAAGGCCCTACTCCTTTGTAACGGAATTAATTAAGAAAATAATTGAGATAGAACAATTTGAAAACAAATTCGATTTTTCTCTTAAACAAAACGTTTGAAAGGTTTGAATTGTTTGAAGGGTTTGAATAGTTTGAATTGTTTGAAGTCCCGATAGCTATCGGGATCGCTCAGCGGCCTGTAACACTGTAACTCTGAAACACTGTATCCCGATAGGGATCGGGACTGAAACATTGTATCCCGCTAGCTATCGGGACTGAAACTCTGAAACTTTATCAAATATTAAAAGATGGCCTAACCAAACAGCAGGCTGCAGCCACAGGAAGATGTTTCAGATTCGACACTCTCATCCACAGAGGTAATCACAAAAGCTTTTTGTGTTTTTGAAGTGATGCGGAAGCGGTTATCAATTCTTTTGCCAATCACCCATACAATATCATCGCCCGACAGCAGCAACCAGGTTTTTTCTTTATCGGCCAGCGAGAGTTTCTGATTAATAAAAAAGTCGCTTAATTTTTTCCTGCCTTTCAGCCCCAGAGGTATAAACCAGTCACCTTTTTCCCATTTTCGTAGTTTCAGCGGGAACACGAGTTTATCAAAGTCGAGACAGGCAATAGACACTTTACCCATCGGAAGCTCACTGATTTTATCCGTTTCATACATACAAAGACAAACCGGCTGTTCAATATTTGTGCTGTTTCGATCAAGTGAAAAGACCTCCCCATCGAAAGGGTCTACGCTCAGTTCGGATAAGGGTTGGATAATAAAGTTTTCGCGGTCGCGCAACAGGCGGTGGGTTTTCGAATAGAATACCTTTCCCGAAAACGTATCAAGCGAGCGGACAATTTCTTTTACAACAGGATATGAAAAGCCATACGGTTTCAATAACTCAAAAAGGTAGGTATTATGAGGCTCGTACTCATAAATCCAGTCGATCGAAATCAGCACTCCATCGGGTGTTTCCTGCACCAGGTCGGCAGTAACTCCGGCAATATGATCGTTGTAAATACTTTCAACGTCACGCAAGTGAATGATTGATTCATTGAGTTTATGGCTGAACAACGGGTTGATCTTATATAATTCAGCGAGTACATCAAGCCTGAGTTTATTCCTCAGGTATTTCCGGCTTTTATTCGAGCGGTCTTCGCGCCAGGCCAGGCAGAGTTCACGGGCAAAGGACATGATTTTCTCGCGAGTGGTGAACATCAGTGGCCTGATGATATTGCCTTGTTTGGGCAATATACCGTGCATCCCGCTTATTCCGGTGCCACGCAGCAGGTTGATGAAGAAAGTTTCGGCCTGGTCGTCGAGATGATGGGCTGTAGCCACAAAATTAAAATCGTGTTCAGTTATAATTTCTTCGAACCATGCATAACGCAGGTCGCGGGCCGCCATTTGTATCGAAATTTTGTGTTCGGCAGCATATTGTTCAGTGCTGAAATGTTTTACAAACAGTGGCACGCCATAATTATCAGCCAGGCTTTTTACAAATACCTCATCACCATCTGACTCCTCACCTCTTAACCCAAAATTAACATGTGCAATTCCAAAGGTATATCCGGCATCCTTAAAAAGCCGGACCATGGCTACAGAATCGACGCCCCCGCTTACTGCCAGCAGAATATGATCTGAGAGACCGAATAATCCTGATGAACTTACATATCCTTTAAAAGCCTGTAACATATGTACAAATGTACATTAATTTTTAAATTACGGGCTGCTTTAATATTTAGATGCTTTCTAAATTTAAAAGAAGGAATTGACTATGAATGCCCCCCAATCATTATCCTCATAATTTTAAGATTCAGGACAAAAAACCGCACTACCTGCCATGGGAAAAACTTACGCCAGAAACGCGTACTCCCAGTCGGAACCGGTGGATAAGCTTCGTCTTTATATCCTTTTACTATATTTTTCTTAATCATTTCGTTTTAAGTTTTAAAAGTTGGGTGTCAGGTTGTAGGTGCCGGACTACATCCTCGTAATTTCTATTTGTTCTATTTTTTATTTCCCAGATTACTCCGGGATCAACCACCAGAATGGTTTTGCTTTAGCTTTATAAATAAACATAAAATGCAGCAGGAGTTTTATCCAGTGTCCGGCCAAACCGGGTTCGCCCATGGTATAGCTGATGTCGCGTCCCCATAGCGGGTATTTTTCATAATCAGGCACGACGGGAAAAACGGTCATGGTGGCAGCCATTCCATCGCGAAGGCCATAGCCTGACGAGATGATACAAGCTGCGCCCATTTTACCCATGGAAGCCCTGTGCTTCAACTCTTTACTTCCGGTTAAAATTTGTTCAGCTATATTGAGCGCAACAATTTTACCCATAATCCCCGAAGGCATCCCGGTGCGGGGCGGAGTAGGGAAAATAGCCAACCCGTTTTTATTTGTCATAGGTTTTGAAATGGCATGAGGGGGTGCAAAAGCAATTCCGGCAGCAAAAATATTTTCGAATTTAGGATTTTGATAAACCGAAGGCCAATCGGCTACCGACCAATCTTCGAAATCCTTAGGCTGGTAATCGGCATCTACTTTCATAAAACCATTGGGGGCAAACAATTCCGGAGTAATATCTGCTCCGTTATTTGCAAACGCCTTTATTCCTACCCCGGCAAAAGCAGGTATCAGCATGGCAAAGTCAAATTCCTGCTCGTGGATTTCACCATCAAGGGTTTGATAATGTGCTTTGCCTTTCTCTAATTTGGTTATACCGGCTCGTTTTATCCATTTTATACCGTATTCCGAAAGTATGGATTCGGTAAATATGCGGGTTGAAGTTACATATCCTCCTTTTTTAATAAATGCACCTCCCATACCAAAGTCACCCACTTCGTATTCGTTGGTGATCCATGTAATTTCGGCTTGGTCGTTAAGTTTGCGCTTATTGATTTCAAAGGCCACATTCAAAGCATACTCAAAAGCTGCGCCCTGGCAGGTGGCCATAGGATGGCCAGTCCCGATAAGGAAACGCTGTTTTTCGCCTTTCGCCATTTTATCGAGCGAGATTTGCAGATTTTTCCAGGCGTGTTCTGCATGAGTATAGGAACAAACGGAAACACTGTTCGCTTCAGGACCCAAACCTTCGGTTGCGGCAAAATTAAGTCTCGGACCCGTAGCATTTACTAGGTAATCGTATTCAACCTTTTCGGTTTGTCCGTTTTTATCCGCCGAAGTGTATTCAATGACAACAAATGGTTTCGGATGATCTGCGTCTCCTTCGGGAAACAGGGATGTGGCTTTTGCCTGTTTATACTCAATTCCGAGCTTTTTATACACCGGCGCCAGTTCAAAGGTGACCTGTCTGGCTGTCATCTGGCCAATGCCAACCCAAATGTTGGATGGAATCCATTGGTATTTTGTGTTTGGACTTATCACCACCACTTCATGGTTTCGTCCAAGTTTCCGCTTTACTATTTGTGCGGCGGTGTGCCCGGAAATGCCGGCACCAAGTATTACAACCTTAGCCATAATTAACTGATTTTAGTCAGTTAAAGATATGAAATATATTCACATATCTGACAATACAAAAAAAATCTGAAATCGCCCGATTTACAGCCAGAGAAAGGGATTCGGACTAAAACTTCATGCATTTAATTTTCTTTTGATAATACTGCTTGCCTTCATCGGTGCATATGCCCCTGATAAAATTATCAAACATTACATCGAAAAGGACAGCAAATGAAATGCTCTCATTCGGAAAAAAATCGGGATTATGCAGATCGATAAGCCTGCTGATGTAAATACGGGAAATAAGCTCGGCACTAAGGTCGGGGCGATACATTCCCTGCTTCATTCCATGTTCGAAGTTTGCCCTGATTTTAGCACTTACAAAGTTTACCCGCTTATCGACAAATTTTTGCCTGACTTCCGGGAAATCTGATCGCAGATCAAAAGTAATGCTTGGCAGAATTTTAACAAATTTAGCACTGATTTCTTTACTCACAATCAGCAGACCATCAATAGCATTGGTGCCTGCGAAATCAAACTCCGAGAAAATATTCTCCAGATTCTGCTGTTCGAAATTCAGAATGGCCTCAACCAGCCCCTTTTCATCACCAAAAGCACTGACCAGGGCATCAAGCGGCAGATCAAGGTCATTCGCCAGGTTTTGAAAAGCAAATTCGGTTGACTTATACCCCGAGAGCAGCTTTCGTACATCTTCGACCAAAGAGGGTTTAGGTGTTTGCATAAAGAGGAAATTGTGCTTGAAGATGTCTGATATATAGATGTAACTGCAGTCTGTAATCTGCAACAACATGTAAAAAAACTTTGCGGTACAGAATAACCGCATACGCTTTTAAGCCACTATTAGTGATAGCAGTACTTATCCCCGATAAGGTTTTCAGTTTGCCGCTTAAAACGTATATATGCATATTCCTATTCCAATGTGTTGGAGCAAATTGAATTATAAGTATTTCAGCGCCATATTAATATACTAAATGTATGGCTTTGATAATGCCTGCAAAAGTACAATAAAAAAATACTTTATAACACCAAATCAGTATAACACAAACAAGACCGGTATAATCAAGGCAAATCTCAGTATTAATTCCTGAAGTTCATTATCCTTTCTCTCTCTGAATAACATTTAAAAAGATAATATCAGAAGTCATTTATTATTGTGGATATATAAACTGTTACACTGTTGTCCGATTAAAACATATCAGACTTGTTGATGTTCTTGTTAATATTACTTCCCTAACGGGACTTATCGCAAAGGGGTTTCTTTTCATTCTACCAATATTCAGTCCGCCTTAATCACTTAATATAATTATTTGAATTTCTTTGCAAGATTTATATCCCACGAAGACACAAAGTTCACAAAGCTTCCTCGTATACTTATTGGCGTTGTGTGTAGCCGTGTGATTTTGGCTTGTCCTGGTCAGGTTATTCAATAAATACTCTGAGGTAAAAATACACTATTTTGTATTTGCATGTTTAAAAACAGAACACCATCTCAGGAATTATTCATTTCCTTTAAAATAAAAAT
>JBBSBT010000086.1:0-9380 GCA_038250985.1 Bacteroidales bacterium | reverse complement strand
TGGAAGGGATATGATTCACAAGGTCCACCAGGCGTCATCGTATTGAAGAGTGGTTTAGAGAGATTAGGATTTATTATTGAAGGAATAAGATTAGAAAAAGATGTGGGTACACGGTAGCTTGCTGCAGGCAAGCTTGTTCGATATTCGTTATTCATATTTAACCTCTTACTAATTTTATCCTGGCAAGCCTGTTAATAATATTGCTTAAACAATTTGATGCGGATTTTATAAAAATTTGTAAGTTTGAGCAACATTATGGATGATTTGATTTATAAAATAGCCTTGACCCTGGTTCCCGGGGTTGGAAGTGTAAACGGCAAGAGCCTCGTGGCTTATTGCGGGGGCGTGCAGGCTGTTTTTATGGAGAAAAAACGCACCCTAATTAAGATACCGGGAATAGGCGAACAAACGGTAAATGCACTCGTAAATCATAATGTTTTCGACCGGGCCGAAGAAGAACTCATGTTCATCGAAAAGAATAAGATAAAATCCTTTTTTTACCTGGATAAGGAATACCCGCTGCGACTGAAACAATGTCACGACAGTCCTTTAATGCTGTATTTTAAAGGAACAGCTGATCTGAATGTTCCAAAGGTAGTAGCCCTGGTGGGTACACGCAAGGCAACAGAATATGGCCGCGATATGTGTCGCAAATTGGTTGAAGGATTGAAGGAATACAACACATTGATAGTCAGCGGTCTGGCCTATGGCATCGATACCTGGTCGCATAAGGCGGCTTTGGATAATAACCTGCAGACCGTCGGGGTACTGGGCCATGGCCTTGATCGTGTTTATCCTTTTGCTAATCGTGCTTTGGCCGAAAAAATGGAAGAAACGGGCGGTTTGTTGAGCGAATATACCAGCAACACCATTCCCGATCGCGAGAATTTCCCTATGCGAAACCGCATTATCGCCGGAATGAGTGATGCTGTAGTTGTAGTGGAAGCAGGTGAAAAGGGAGGAGCATTAATTACGGCCGAAATTGCCAATTCGTATAACAGGGATGTTTTTGCCGTGCCTGGCCGTATCGGTGATCCTCATTCCGAGGGATGCAATAAAATCATTAAAATCAATAAGGCTGCATTAATTCAATCCGCAAAAGATATCAGTTACCTGCTGAACTGGGATGATTTTAAAATTCAGAAAAAAAATATTCAGCGCCAGTTGTTTCTTAACCTGACTCCCGATGAAGAACTAATCGTCAATCTGTTGAAAGAAAAAGGTGACCTGGATGTGGATACACTTCTTGCCGGAACCATGCTTTTGCCTGCAAAGGCTGCAATAATTCTGCTGAACATGGAATTTGAGGGTATTTTACGTTGTCTGCCCGGGAAGGTTTACCGTTTAATTTGACTCTTCGTTTTCACGAAAGCTGAATATAAGCAGGGGAACCGCAGTAGCGAGCATCCCGCCTATAGCCAGGTAAAGCAATATGGTGTCGCTGGTCAACAGGCAGAAACGGTATAATCCATGAAATACGGAGGCAATAAACAATCCGGTCACAAAATCAATATAAGGGAATTTGCGTTTCAATGCAATGCCTGTGAAATAGCCCATTATTATTGCCATGGATATAAATGCTGGCCCGATGGTAATGGCATAAAGCGACACATGGATATAATCCGGAGCATAGAAAAGTGCATAAACTGAATAGGTTGTTGTAAATCCTGCAGCAATAATCAAGCTGTAAAAAATCACATCAATCGTTTTATGAACTTGTTTCGAAGGGAAAACAAATACTTTCAGAACCAGGAATTTCCAGAGTTCATAAACGCCGGCGGTAAGAACGAAAGCATAAAAAAGAGTACGGTTCAGACTATGAAGATGGTTAAGGTGAGCAGCGGAAATTATCCTGTCAATAATATATACCGGTATAATACCTGCCATACCCCAAAGAAATGTTTTATAAATAAGTTGGAACTTTCCGTCGGGGAATTTATACCTGAGTAACAAATAGAGCGCTATTGCCACAATAGGAGCAGGCAGGAGTGATAAAATGGCAGTGGTTTCCATGCAATATTTTTTTTTCAAATGTAGCAAATTTTTGTTTCCGATCAACATGCTTTCGTCAAACTAACATTTATCTGACATTATAAGATGTATAAAGATTTGATAGAAAACATTCGCTGTAAACACAATTAAATAAGTAGCCTGTCTACTTATAGGAACCGGCTTACTATGCCGGGAATGGTCCTGAAAAGTGTTCGGTTACCTAAGCTTTTTTTTTTAAATGAAGATCATTTCGGTTGTTTTGCTGTTTATATTAATATGCTGCATGGGGATCACGAAAAGTTAATATTTCCTTAACCTGGTTTGTACAAGGCTGAAAAGCGGTAATTTTACAGATTAATACCTGGCACGCAATTAATCAGAAAAAGTGTCAGAAAAGATATGAATCATCATAGTTGCAGGAGTGAAGGGAATAGTAATAAAATCAACAGGCAGCTGGTATACCGTTATGACGGACGACCAAAAGGTATACAACTGCAGGCTAAAAGGCCAGTTTCGTATTCATGGTATACGCACCACTAATCCTGTGGCTGTTGGTGATCATGTTGATTTTAAATGGGAAGGCGCCGAAGAAAACGGTATTATAACAGCAATTGCGCCACGTGTCAATTATATTGTGCGTCGATCGATCAATCTTTCGAAGACGTCCCATATTATTGCATCCAACATCGACAGGTTGTATATTGTGGCAAGTATCATGCTGCCCCGTACTTCAACCGGTTTTATTGACAGGCTCCTGGTCACCGCCGAAGCATACCATATCCCGGCAGCGTTGATTTTTAATAAAATTGACATTTATACTGCCGAAGCAAACGATCGCTGTAGCGAACTGATGGAATTATACAGTTCACTTGGTTATCCTTCCTACGCTGTATCCGCGCTCGAAGGTACAGGGATAGATATCCTCCGTCTGGTGCTCCGCGACAAGGTAAATTTGTTTTCAGGCCATTCAGGAGTCGGGAAATCAGCTTTGATAAATGCCCTGGATCCATTATTGAAAATAAAGACCGGCGAAATATCGGCCTACCATAATAAAGGAATGCATACCACCACTTTTGCCGAAATGCATCCGCTTTCGTTTGGTGGTTATATGATCGATACTCCCGGAATCAAGGAATTCGGTCTTGTACATTTTGAAAGCCAGGAAATCAGCGAACGGTTTCCTGAATTCCGGGCATTGCTGCCCCATTGCAGGTATCACAACTGTACTCATAATCACGAGCCGGGTTGTGCGGTAAAAGAAGCGCTTGCTGAAGGTCGGATCAATGCTGAGCGTTACCATAATTACCTGGGATTGCTCAATGATGAGAATCTCGATACAGCTGAATATGTTTGACCACACTGGCGTTTAGCCTAAATTAAAAGTAATCATATTAAAATTTATAGAAATCATGAGAACAGTTATTCAAAGAGTTACATCATGCACCCTTAGCATTGAAGGGCAGGAATATAGTAAAATCGGTTACGGATTATTGGTCCTGGTAAGTTTTGAAGAAGCCGACACTACTGAGGACAGGGAGTGGCTCTGTGGAAAAATAACCGGGCTACGCGTTTTTGATGACAACCAGGGTGCCATGAACCTCGATATCCGAGATATTGGAGGTGAGATTATGGTGGTGAGCCAGTTTACCTTACATGCAAGTACACGCAAAGGAAACCGTCCTTCATACAGCAGGGCAGCCCGCCCGGATATAGCCAAACCGGCGTATGACTCTTTTATCGAGTCAATTGAAGTTAGTCTCGGACAACAGGTTGCTACCGGTGAGTTTGGTGCTTTTATGGAAGTCGCATTGGTGAATGAGGGACCAGTTACTATTTTTATCGATTCCAAAGTCAGGGAATAATATCATCCGTTAAGGTTACTGAATTGTTCAGGGTTGTTTGAATCAAAAGAAAAGCTGCCTGGATTTCACCTTTTTCAATACAGATCCGCGTCCGGAGGGTGACGAAATTAATTGGTTGCTTTTTTAAACAAACTGATTATTTCAATTGACCTTGTAAGTGTTGTCTGTGTCAAAACATCAACAAGCTTAAGCTTTCAGGATAGAAATCGTTGCTGATAATTCTCAATATCTGTCATACAGAGAGATTCCCGGCCAAACCACGTATAGCGGTTTTTTGAAATTATCCTGTAAAAGAAATCGCTGATCACAGCCGGCACTATCCTGAAGATTCCCAGCAAACGCCAGGGAAATTTTAGGTGTGAAGCTATCTTTATGGCAGCCGTTGAATAACTGTACAATATATTTTCCTCAATCAGCAATAAGGTGTCATTTTGCTGATGATCTTTCCCGGCCAGTTTTAATACTTCCAGTCCCGTTTCTGACTGCAGGGATGCAAAATTCAGTTTGCCTGAAGTGTCGTGCCTGATAAGAAACCTTACTGATGTGCTGCATAATGTGCACTCTCCATCAAACAGCACAACTGGCTGCCTGCTAGCTAATGCATCGGGTAGATTCAGCCACAACCGGTTTCTCATTCTCAAATCTGTACTTGTTTTATAAAGAACATTTAATTAAATTTGTTTGTTCAAAGCGGTCTCAAATTCGTGACAATGGAAATGAACGGACGTTCAAAAACATTTTTTTCATATATATAGAAAATTGAATGTTTTTTCTATCTTTACGACCTGATAAAAGCACTAAAACTAAATATACAGAATGAGTACAGGTAAAATTATTTTTGAGAATGGAAAGTTGCAAGTACCTGATTATCCGGTAATCCCGTTTATTATTGGAGATGGAACAGGGCCGGATATCTGGCATGCAGCCGTGAGGGTTTTTGATGCAGCAGTGGAGAAAGCCTACAATGGAAAGCGAAAAATCATGTGGAAAGAAGTACTTGCCGGCGAAAAGGCATTTTCCACTACAGGTAACTGGCTTCCTGACGAAACACTTGAAGCATTCAAGGAATACCTTGTGGGAATCAAAGGACCCCTGACCACTCCCGTTGGTGGAGGAATGCGTTCGCTCAATGTGGCTTTACGACAGATACTGGATCTCTATGTCTGTCTTCGTCCGGTCCGCTGGTTTCAAGGTGTGCCAAGCCCGGTAAAAAGACCTGATAAAGTGGATATGCATATTTTCCGTGAAAACACCGAAGATATCTATTCCGGTATCGAGTTTATGCAGGGAACTCCTGAAGCCAAAAAAATTATAAGCTTTCTTCAAAACGAAATGGGTGTCAAAAATATCAGGTTCCCGGAAACTTCATCCATAGGAGTAAAGCCCGTTTCAGTCGAAGGAACCGAACGTTTGGTTCGGGCAGCCATGAATTATACCATCCAGCATAAACTCCCCTCGCTGACCATTGTGCATAAGGGAAATATCATGAAGTTTACTGAAGGCGGTTTCAAGAAATGGGGATATGCCCTGGTGGAACGCGAATTCGGGGATCAGAGCTTTACCTGGGCTCAGTACGACCGCATTACGGAGGAACAGGGTCGTGAGGCTGCCGAGGAAGCACAGAAAAAGGCTGTGGCTGCCGGTAAAATTATTGTTAAAGATGTTATTGCCGATGCCTTCCTGCAACAGATACTGCTTCGTCCTGATGAATACTCTGTGATTGCAACACTCAATCTCAACGGGGATTATATTTCGGATGCCCTTGCCGCTATTGTTGGTGGAATCGGGATCGCACCCGGTGCAAATATCAATTACCAGAATGGATTTGCCATTTTCGAAGCTACTCATGGAACCGCGCCTAAATATGCCGGTCTCGACCAGGTGAACCCCGGTTCGGTTATCCTGTCGGGTGCCATGATGTTCGAATACCTGGGCTGGACAGAAGTTTCACAGCTTCTTTATGATTCGATGGAAAAAACCATAGGAAATAAAACAGTGACCTACGATTTCCACAGGCAAATGGAAGGCGCAACCAAACTGAAGACCTCCGAATTTGGTACTGCCATGATAAAAAACCTCTAATTGAAAATATTTTTATAAACTTTAAATACTCAATTTTATGTCGTTCAGACTTAAAGACAGACTTCACGAGAAAATTCTGGAATGGCGGCCCCGCACGGAAAAACTTCTGAAGGATTACGGTGACATGGTCATCGACAAGGTTACTATCGGGCAGGTAATTGGTGGTATGCGTGGTGTTAAGGTGCTCTTGACTGATATTTCATATCTCGATCCCAACGAAGGCATTCGTTACCGCGGATTAACACTTCCTGAAGTGTTTGAAAAACTCCCTAAACCCAAAGGTGCAGAAATGCCTTATGTCGAAGGCCTTTTTTATCTTTTACTCACAGGTGATATCCCAAACGAAGAAGAGTTGCAGGATACCATAGATGAGTTTAATAAAAGAAGGATCCTTCCTCGCTATGTTTATGAAGTGATTGACGGTATGCCCTGCTGCAGCCACCCTATGGCGATATTTTCGGCGGTAATTACCACCTTGCAACGTGAATCGTTGTTTGCCAAAAAATATGCTTCCGGTAAGCTGAACAAACTCGATTACTGGGATTCTACTTTTGAGGATTCACTCAACCTGCTGGCTAAAATGCCGGAAATAGCTACTTATATTTATGCCAAGCTTTACCGCGACGGCAAACGTATCCAATCGAATCCTTACCTTGATTTCGGTGCCAATTTCGCGCATATGATGGGTATTGGTAAGCCATATGACGATGTGAGCCGTATGCATTTTATTATACATGCTGATCACGAAGGCGGAAATGTAAGCGCTCATACCGGACACCTGGTGGGTAGCTCATTGTCAGATATTTACCTGAGTACTGCGGCCATGATTAACGGACTGGCCGGCCCGCTTCACGGACTTGCGAACCAGGAAGTGCTCAGGTGGCTGCAGGATGTTATGGAGAAAATGGAGGATCGTGTTCCTACCGAAGAAGAAATGAAAGCATTTGTATGGGATACTCTTAAATCGGGTCAGGTAATTCCGGGCTACGGACATGCTGTGCTTCGCAAAACAGACCCAAGATACACATTACAGCATAACTTTTGTCAAACCCACCTGAAGGACGACCTTATGTTCAAATACACGGATATGCTTTATAAAGTAGTTCCGGATATTTTGCGTGAGCAGGGTAAGGCAAAAAACCCATGGCCGAATGTTGATGCACAATCAGGTGTTATACAATGGCATTATGGTGTAAAAGAATACGATTTTTACACTGTGTTATTTGGTATTGGCCGCGCAATCGGTGTTACTGCAAATATCATCTGGGATCGTGCCCTGGGCTACCCGCTCGAACGACCAAAATCCATTACAACTGCCATGCTCGAAGATATAGTCGCAGGTAAAAACGTGATTATTGAGGATTAAACGTATATTAACTTATACATCTTGAAAGCCATTCTCAAAAGGGATGGCTTTTGTTTTTTATGCGTTGGAACAGAGAGTAAATCATTCTTTGAATAAAAGCAATTATTTTTTTTTATCATGCCAACATATTCTGCCCGGTTAAAAGCAGAATGTGAAGATTCTTATATAAATGCATTTTTAAAAGAGTGCGTTTGAAAATCCTTCTGATAATATTCATTTTCAGATTTCTTTTTTAAGGTAAATTGAGTTATCAGCGTCCCCCTTTTTTTAAAGGGGGTGCCCAAAGGGCGGGGGATTTTGTGGAATAAATTTTAATTGCTCCATTTAATCTTTCTTTTCTTTAAAAAGCGACGATTAACTCAGACTGCTTGTTTCCCAAACCTCTTTTTCCGGGAATTTCCAGGGGATAGACAGGCTATTCTCTCTATGCATGAGATTCGCCAAAAGATAAGGAAGGATGAAGGCGGTTAAACCCATTATGCATAGTTATATATCTGATGTGATGCCATCTTCCATATTTTGAAAAGCAGTCTTTACCAGGCTCCTGCTAAGGACAGGCTGAAAGATAGAGAGAGTACAAAAGTCAGGTTAATATAAAATCCTCTGATATTGATAAACGAGGAGGTGTTTAAGGGAAATATAGGATTTTTTCAAATATTATCATTTGTGCCGGGTGCAGTGTGCCAGGCAGGCCGGAACCTGGAAGTCACCTGCCTGATAGCGCCGGCAGGTAACTACGATTTTCTATTCATTCCTAACTCTCCTCTTCTCCACAATATTGTTAAGCAGAACCTTTTCTTTTTATTTTCTTTTCGGCCATATCCAGTCCGTTAACATGACACTTTGGCTTCGCCAAAATACCATTGATAAAGTTGACTTATACAAGCCTCAATTTAACGTTGTTTAAATAATTAACTTTTTAAGCGTAGTAATCCAGCTTTCAACTGGCTGGGAAAAGAGGCGGATACAAAGCGTGACAAAAATTAAATTTATATCAGATCCCTTTTTGATTAAAAACAATTTTATTTTTTTTTATTGGTACGATGTAGCGATTTCGCTACATATAAGGAGTCTTTTCCTCTACAACATTATCATACCCTTAGCTACATAAAAACTGTGGATTCGGCTATAGTCAAGACTAAAAGCTTGATGTACTTTCGTATCTGATCTTGCCTCCTTTGCCTCTTTCAATAAATGATATGTGTCAGGAGTAAAAAAAACACCTTGAAAAAGTCTTCAATTAAGCTTTGTAATTGTTAACCGGCTTTTTCACGGAAAACAAAAAAACCTCATCCCGTTGTTACATCTCATCTTTCATGTGTAAACAAACTGATACTATGAGAACCTCCTTCCGCTGCATCGTCTGTTCCGCTGGGACTACAGAAAAGGCTAGGGAAATACCAAATGCCCCATTGGCTGGTGGTTCAAATTATTCATTAGCTGATATTTACACCACGCTAAAAGAATTTACCAATGAAACGTTGACTGAAGTTAGTATTGCAGGAGGATTGGATTTTAAATTAACTGAAAATTAATATTTGTATTTACGAAAACAATTATCAAATATCGTCATTACTTGAGTTTGAGAACCATCCTTTGGGATGTAAAGTTCTTAAAGCCGCAAAATATTGTGGCTATTAGCTTTTATATGCTTCTTGCTGCTCAACTGACCTATTTACTATGTCTGGCATCATCGGGCATTGAAATATTGGATGCAGCCCTTTACACCGCTTTCCCTTTTCTATGTGATGTATTTGCTGGTGTTGTCTTTATTGGTTTGTTTTCAAAAATATCAATGAATTTCAGTATTGAAAATTATCTTTTTCGGATAAATATTAAAACTTACCGCTATGAAGAGTAAGTTTATATATATATTCTTATTTGTACTGGTACAGCTTAAAGTTGTATCTCAAATTACGCCCTCCGGGAATATTGTATGTCCGAACCAGAATGTAACTTATAGTTCAACAACAACGTATAGCACTTATCAGTGGACCGTTGTAGGAGGAACTCCTTCCAGCAGCACATCATCAACCATCAATGTCACCTGGGGAACAACTAATCGTGGAAGTATAAGC
>JBBSBT010000085.1:0-9414 GCA_038250985.1 Bacteroidales bacterium | reverse complement strand
TGCCTTACAAGCAGAGGGTCCTTGGTTCGAATCCATGTGCTCCCACAACAGAAAGGTTTCAGAAAGTGATTTCTGGAACCTTTTTTATTATACAATATTTCATATAGAATTAGGGGGGGCATGGGCAAACCTGTGATCATGTCCTAATCAGGAGGAGTGGGAATGCAAATAAGCAGCAAATAAAAAACAGTAAATGCCGCTTTTCGATTATTATATTTTTGATTTAAAAGCAAATCAGCTTTCGAAGAGCGAGTATATGGTTAGAAATCATAATAAATATTTCTCAAACCGGTCTTAATGCCGCCAAAAATCATGATCATCTGTTTGTTATACTGATCATTCCTCTCGTTTCGCGTGCTGATACCTAATTCGATACGCATATTGGTGCGCCTGTTAAGAAGGTACGAAATGCTGGCATCGGCATTGGTCAGCTTCGTCTTTAGCCCCTGGCCGATTTCATTATTAAGTTCACTTACATGCTGATCATACGGGATGAAAATATTTTTCCCGAAGTCGATTCCTGCTGTGTCGACTCCATACATGGCGAAATTCATTTTAAGATTCGCCATCCAGTTTCCCCTGGTATAAGAAGCCATGGCTATAAATTCCCTGAAATTGGCTCCCAGCGGGTGTGCCAGCGGCTGGTTATAATGCCCGTAACTCTCGATGGTGATGCTATGCGCATAGGTATATGGCCGTGCCTGGTTATATTCAAGGCGGGCATTCAGTGATGGAATGTTCAGCAGGTTCCAGCCCGAAACCCCCAATTGATATCCGAATTTATTGGCCCACCAACCATCGCGAGCCATTACGTGCGAGAGTTTAAACTCATCAAGTAACAACTGTCCGTATAAGATATAATGTTTATTGATCCGGAAACTTATAGTAGAACCCACCAGGGCATTGTCAGGCGACCCAAAAGATTCTTCAACAGGACGCAGAAGAATAATCGGGTTCAGGTATTGAACATCAAATCCGCGGTGGCGCGTCGAATCGGCATTCTCCCAGACAATAGCATCAAAAAGTCCCAGGTTAAGCCTGCCCCAAAGCATAACCTGCAGGTAATGCATGGTTGCCCATTTACGGTCGTATCCATATAATCCCGAGGGAGCAGAACGGTCGATAAACTGGCTGTACAGAACTGTATATTTTACTTTATTGAAATTCGCCGTCAGTTTCATATAAGGATAACTGAACGATACATCTGACAGAATCATCGAACGGTATCCTTCACCAATAAAATTTTTACCATAGCCCATGGTCATATTTACATACTTTGATGGGCTATAGCTTACATAACCGTTGCTGTAAAAGTAATCGTAGCCTTTATCCTTAAATCCTTTTACCGAACCTTGTCCCGGAACAACCCCGGTGGCCCGGATTATTGAGTCGGGCCATGAAGCAAATACGCCCTGATTCTCATACAGTTCGGTATTGAAGGATAATGTTTTGCCTAACAGTCCTGTAACAGTCAGGCCGCGCGTATTGATCCATGTGTTTTTTGAAGCCTTGGTTTCGTAGCCAAGCCCGAAATTAAATACCGGGTCGGCAGTGATGGTGAAGTCTTTTGTGCTGTACCTGAACAGGCTTTCCTTGTATAGTTTCCGGTATATAAATGTATTTTTCTGCTTCAGGGTTTCAGGTACGCTGTATAGAGTGTTCTCAATATCTGCGGTGCTGTCCATATCCTGAATCAGTATGGGTTTCATCGATGAAAGCAATGAAATGTTTTTAGCCTGGTATTGTTGAGTGATCCGGTCGTAATACTGGTTATCCAACGGAACATATTGCCCGGAGCTGATGAAAGGGATCAGCATAAATGTTATGATACTCAGGCAGACATATTTTATCATAGACGGTTCTCTTTTCTTTATTTGCCACTAAAATAAAAGGGCAAGGTAAAATGTATTATTCACGAACAGGCTTAAACAAGGGCATAGAGGCTTTGCTTATACCATATCGGCCGGTAAAGATAAATAAAGCGATTGAATTATGTTAGCTTCCCGACTCTTGCCGGTAAACTACAAGCAGATCCAATGTCTGTGATTTAATTTTATCCGGGTGGATTCTGCCGGGGAAAATATAATACTAAGTCAACACCAGGAATAACAGCTGTGTATTCATTTTATTGAAATGCTTCCTGTTAAGGTCAATTGAAACTTGAGCGAATAAAGTGTTTTTTGAATTGGTTCTGTTTTAGAACAATGTAGGACAGAAATTACAAAATAGTAGTACAAAGAAAATGGTGCATAGTGCATGGTGCTTGGTGGTTTGCAATCTGGATTTGACCTTAAGTATGTTTTTCAAATCAATTTTATTATGTATTCATTTCTATGCATTAAGCGTTATGCACTTAGAAATTAATAACCCACAATCTTCTATAACACAACCTTTGAAATTTAATCTCTAAATAACTTCTGCCGGACCAGGGAGTGCAAATTTCCTTCGGCGCAGCCAGATCGCCAGCCACGAGAGGGATAAGGCAACGGTAATCATAATATACATTAGCTGCGAATTGCCAAGGTAATTGAAATAGAAGGCAAAGGCAATAAATGCTGAATTAATTAAAATAAGCACCAGTGTCGACTGCAGGTGGCTGAGTCCAAGATCGAGAAGGATATGATGAATATGGCGGCGATCGGCTTTAAAAGGGCTGGCGCCGCGGAATACCCTGATAAAAAACACCCTTAGTGTATCGAACATCGGGATTATAATGATGGCAAACGAAAAGGCAGGGCCGGCAGCAAAGTGAGGTTTAACGCCTGCCATTCCATTCATTTGGTTGAAACGGAAAACAAGTACCGTGAGTGCAAATCCCAGTATTAGTGATCCCGTATCACCCATAAAAATTTTATTGGTATGGCCGAAAGCATTGTACAGAAAAAACGGGATAATGGCTCCCAGGATTATAAATGAGAGTATGGCATATTCCCATTCGCTGGATACCAGGAAGTAGGTGCCAAAGACGGCAGACCCCAGCATAGCCAATGAAGCCGCAAGGCCGTCGATGCCATCAATAAGGTTAAAGGCGTTGATAATTACTAATCCGGCAAACAGAGAGAGCACTACGCTGGTGGTGTAGCTGATTTCACCAATGGAAAACATTCCCTGCATGCTGTCGAGCCTGACATCACCAATCAAAATGAGAATTAGCAAAGCTACAAACTCAACAATCAGTTTTTTCCAAGCCTGAATATTAAGAAGATCATCCTTCATCCCGATAAAGAAAATTATAGTTAAACCGGCGATAATAGCAGGCAGTGAAGTAAGGCTGCTGGTGACTCCCCCGCCGTTCATTCCACAGGTATTGATAAATGTAAGACTTACCGCGGTAATGGAAGCGTATATGCCTAACCCGCCCAGGGTAGGGACTTGTGAGGCGTGATTCTTCCTGTCGTCGGGAACATCATACAATTTCTTGGCTTTTGCAATACGGATAATAACAGGGATGGCATAGAAGTTAAATAATGCAGCTACGACAAATGCTGCGATAATTCGGTATTCAGGCTGGAAAAAATGAAAATAAAAACTACTGAAGGATTGCATAATTAGTGCTAAAGATAGCTGAGCTGAAAAAATAATTATTTTACAAAATATGGGTGCAAATATAGAAAATTTTGCCCGGAATTAGATTGATTATTGGTAATAGTTAGTAAATTATAGGTCTGGGAGAATTTACCGAAGGAGGTTCTGGCGAAGTTTTTCTACTGCATCACAAAGTTAATGTATTTTTTAATTCATCATTGATTGCAACTGCAATTATTCACCGAATTGTTTTTTTGTGATGATGAAATTCAAATTTCAACAGCAAGGCAACAGGCATTAAACTCTTTCCTTACCAAATTAACAGATGTTAGATTTTATAATTTGAAGGCGTTATACAATATCCGGAACATTCGTCCGGGCAGCCATTCCCATTCCTGAATTTGTTTAAAGTAATTGCTTTTCAGATATCTGAGAAACAAGGACTTTGGATTTTTTAAAAGCCCTGTATCATAAACTGCTTTTACTGCGAATGTAAAAAAATCAGCTGCTGCTGTCTGCCATGTTTCTGATTATAAGGAAACTACTGGTGTTTTTGTCCAGTCTATGGCCGCATCGGCAGAGCGGAGGTCGGTGAAAGTATACTCACTTATCCAGCGTTCAAGCTTCCGTTGTGAGTTTTCAAGGCCGTAATAGGCTCTGAAACGGCGGTAGGGACCCATGTCGCTGAGTATGGGTTGTTTAAAATCGAAATCGCGGGGATGAAAATAACTCATGATATACGGCGCATTTTCAGTAAAATGACGGATGACGCTGTAGGGCCAGAATCTGAAATATCCGCCCCCGGTAATCACGGTGCGAAAACCTGCCAGGCTGATGTAATTGGTTGGGAATTCTTTGATCGTAATGCCATTGCGATTTACCAGGCAAGGGAAATTATTCGGGAATGAAGGCATGCCGCCATGCGGACGCAATGCAGGGAAAATACTTGCATCAGTAGTGATTCCTACTTCGGCCAATACATCAAACGCCCAGGCATTGCTTCGTTTGATCGAAAAGCCTGGAGCCCGGTATTTATCCACTTTATACCCGATCTGATCTTCGAGTGTTCCGATATTCCGCAGAAGGTCCTGCCTGAATTCATCCGGAGTCTGCTGCCAGATCAACTGGTGTCCGTATGAATGCATCCCGATCTCATGTCCTGCATCTGCAATTTCCTTTACCATCCCGGGATTTTTCTTTGCTATCCATCCTACGATAAAAAAAGTGGCTTTCTGATGGTGCCTTTCGAGGAATTCAAGAATATTGGCCGTATTCTGCCTTACCCTCGGTTCATAATCCTTCCACTGAACTTCAGTTTGAGTTGAACGATGTTCGAGAAAATGATACCAGTCTTCAATATCGAAGGTAAGAATGCGCATGTATAGTGGGTTAAGGCTGCCCGGCAAAGGTAGGGCTAAATTTTATTATTGGAAACATACAGGGTTTTTGGTAAATCACAAAATTTATCAGCCAGGAGAAAGAAGAATGTTTAAAGTGGAAACAAAATTCTTGCCCGCCTGCTGCTTAACTTACCGAGGCCTGCATGCCTTTATATAGAACAGGGTGTGAATAAATGCAATCGGTTTATACTTCCTGAGCGGTAGTGAAATATATAAAAACATAAGGAATGTGTTCATCATCCCCGCATTTTAACTCTGGAAAAGTTCACGATAAAAACCTGGAATATAAAACCTGTTCTGCCGTGATTCAGCTTTTGTTTTCTTTGGGGATAAGGGCGGCAACAAAAAGGAAGATACCCAGCAGCAGGAAATTATATGCGGGATAGAAATAGTTCGACCACATGTGATCCAGGAAAATACCACCGGAGATAACGGCGATAATACCGAGTAACATCATTACAATTGCAATGGCTCCTGAAAGCCAGCCTAATAGCTGAAGAGTGTTTTTCATCACTGAAGGATTTTAAGTAAAATTAACCTTACGCACCGAATGCCTGATATGTTCAGTGTTCATCCGTTGTATCGGACTTAAACACTGCCCCCGAAAATACCATGTAAATATATAAAATTAATTCAGATTCCGGTTTGGCGGATATTTATTTCCAATTTTCAATCAGCGGCTTGCACCTCTCTAACTCTGAATCGATCCGCCTTAGACGGTGAACTTACCGTAGCTAAATATTTTAATCCACCGCGACATGGAGAACATGTAGAACCACTTAGCTTCAATAAAAACAAATGACATTGTAACTCTTCAAACCAGTCAAATCCTTCAAACCCGATAGGAACTAGGGACTTCAAACCCTTCAAACAAATCAAACCCCTCGCACATTATAATCCTGAACTGATCTAGCTAATTAAGTTGATGCAACTCAGCCCGGGACTCTCCAACCGGTTTCTTAAATTTAACCGCTTTACCTCTTTTTTTTAAAATTGCCAGGGGGATGGACACAAGGATCAAGGCAGCAGCAAGGAAGATAAGCAACAGCCTGGTCTTGCCTAAGCCCGAAAGAGTAAAAGCCATAATAATGAAAATGATATTCACTCCAACGATGAAAAGCGTTGATTTCAGGTGGTTGAAACCCAGATCTATAAGCAAGTGATGAATATGGCGCTTATCTGCCTTGAAAGGGCTATAACCATCACGCACACGGAGCGTAAATACTCTCAGGGTATCGAAAATGGGAATAATCATTATTCCTATTGAAATGGCCGCTGTTGAAGAGGTATATACTCCCCCGGGAATAAAAAACACCTTGTTAAAATGGATCACCAGGACAGTCATAAGGAACCCCAGGATGAGTGAACCGGTGTCGCCCATAAAAAGTTTATTTTTTATACCCCATACATTATAGTAAAAGAAGGGGAGGAGCGTCCCGATAATGATGGCACAAAGGATGGCGTATTCTTTTTCCCCGGCGAGATAAAAATTCAGCCCGAACGTGAAAGAAGCTATGATGGCGATACCGGAAGCAAGTCCGTCAATGCCATCGATAAGGTTAAAAGCATTAATAAGAGCAATGCCCACAAATACGGTCAGGAAAACACTCAGCAAATAGTTGATCTCATTTATACCAAATATGCCTTGCAGATTACTGATCCGCTGGTTGCCGATTATACAAATGAGCAACATGGCAATTACCTCGCCCGTCAGCTTTTTTTTCCAGCTCAACCCCAGCAGATCATCTTTCATTCCCACGAAAAAGAGAATCGTCACCCCGGCAATAATACTGGGAAGCGCCGGCATTACAGTGCTTTCATTTAAAAAGCTAAAACCGGAAATATTAATGGTTGAAAGGGAAACGACCAGTATGGTTGAAAATAATGCGAGTCCGCCAATGTTAGGGGTATCGGTGGCATGTGAAGTCCGGTGGTTAGGTGAAGACGTCAGTTTTTTTGCCCTGGATATCTGAACAATAATGGGTATTGCATATGCACTAAGCAACTGCGCGGCAATAAAAGCCAGGAAAATCCGGCTCTCGGGCTGCATGAATTTAATAAAGAACTCTTTTAAGGACGAGAGTATGGTAACTAACATAAAATCCTTAATTAGAGTATCTTATAGGTTTAATTCGAAATGAAAATGTACAATTACGCATTTTACAAATGTAATGCTTTTAAACAGAGATTGGTAAATGCAATGTAAATGATTTTGAGAAAGGTCGCTTATTTTATAAAGTGTAACCCGGATTTTGGTCAGCCCTGCATGGCCGGTATTTCCCGACAGCAAATATATGAATGAAATTTTTCCTTATGTTTGCTGGATTGTAGAGTCTTATGGAATAGTCTTCATTGTAATACTGAGCGAGACGATCTCACGGGCAATTATACCGTAAAATTATGGGTTAAGTAACCACAGGGGTATGATGATTTTGTAAACAGCCTGGAGCAATTCTCCCGGCGAAATTCAGGATGACCCTTAAAATCAGCAATGAGTTTGTCGAAATAAATTAATAACAAAACATGAAATCTCTTTTTCTCCGCCTCGTTTCCTTTCTGAAATCAAAGCAAGCCGCACCTTTTGTGGATGTTGCGTTATTTGTGATTATCACCTATGCTGTGCATAAGCTCTGGTGGCACTATTCATACGCTATTTATGCTATTCCTGCTTTTATAAATATATCGGGCTGGCTGGCTCACGAAGTATTCCTGGTCAGTGCCTGGATTAATATGCATATACTGGGCATGGATATTAAACTGGCTGAAGGCAATACCATGATATTTCTTAAAAACAACCATTCCATCTTTATAAACGAAAGTTGTTCAGGTTTTAAACAAATGGTACAGATACTGGTGCTTTTCGTCCTTTTCCCAGGTCCATGGAAGCATAAAGCATGGTTTATTCCGGCAGGCATGGCAAGTATGTTTATTGTAAATGTTATCAGGGTCATTGGCCTATCCTATGCCATGATCTGGATGCCCCAGCATTGGGATTTTATCCATCTCTGGATCATGCGGCCGTTTTATTATGTAGCTATTTTTGCGATGTGGGTGCTGTGGGTCGAGATGTTTCGGGGTGGAGTAAGGAGTGAAAAGTGAATAGTGAATAGTGAATAATGAATAGGGAATAGTGAATAATGAATAATGAATAATGAATAATGAATAGGGAGTAAGGTGTAAGTTGTAAGGTATAAGTTGTAAGAAGTAAGAAGTAAGGAGTAAGGAGTAAGGAGTAAGGAGTAAGGAGTAAGGAGTAAGGAGTAAGGTGTAAGGCATAAGGCATAAGGTGTAAAGAGTAAGGAGTAAGGAGGGCAACTCTGAAGCACACTGTATCCCGATAGTTATCGGGACTGTAACTATGTAACCCTGAAACCCTGAAACCCTGTAACCCTCCAACCCTGAAGCAATTTAAAAATCTCCAGTTACAAATGACAATGATTTATTCCCTGAAGCTGATAAAAGACATTTCGCCCGAGCTTATGCTTGAACTGGCGGGGAATGAACGTTTGGTTACCCATGCTCATAATCCTTGTATGGTGGATATTCTGCAGGAAACGTTCGGATGGCAAGGCGGTGCTTTTCTGGTTCTGGATGATGATATGCCTGTAGCTTACATTTCGTGTATGATGATTAAAGGACGGATTGTCTCCATGCCGCATTTTTCGTTTGGGGGACTTATTACGCTCAAGCCTGAGCGGAAAGCAATGTATAATGCAGTATTGCCCCTGCTAAATGAATATTTTTCCGGATCTGATAAGACTGACATTTCTTTTTTGCTTCGTGAACCCGGCAGGGTGGGAGACTTCGTACAGGATAACAAAGTCATATCCTGGATCGACATTAAAAACAAGGAAAGTAAGGACGTAATACCGGCAGCACAGCGCACGAAAGCACGCAAAGCCCTCGATAACGGGTTAATATGCAGAAGCGGAGGACCGGAGTTGCTTGCTGATTTCTATCGTATTTATTCTCGTAATATGCTCCGGCTGGGATCGCCTGTGTTACCCCAAAGGCTTTTTACCAATATCCTTAAGGCTTATACCAATGGTGATGCCAGGATTTTCTGCGTATATAAAGAAAAAAAACCTGTCGGGGCTTCTTTCCTTGTTTCGTATCTGGGTTTTTTTGAAAACACCTGGTTCTCGACGCTTCATAACTATAACCTTTTATTCCCGGCCCAGCTGCTGCACCTTGAGATGATTGATTTTGCCATCCGGCACGGCGGGCATACCTATTCCTTCGGACGAAGTTCAGCCGGAAGCGGGGTTCATGAATTTAAACGCAGGTGGGGAACAGAAGAAACACCTATTTACTGGAATTATGACAGCCCGGTAAAGATGGATTTGAGAAAGGCGGAGTTCCTGTCAAAAGTGTGGAAACTGTTGCCGCTTTCGCTTGCTAATTTGATGGGGCCATTGGTGGCGGGGAGGATTTATTGAAAGTATGGAGTAGGGAGTAAGGAGTAAGGAGAAAGGAGTATGAAGAAGGG
>JBBSBT010000084.1:0-9509 GCA_038250985.1 Bacteroidales bacterium | reverse complement strand
TCTTTTGTTTTGATGATATTGGGCAGAAACCGGCTCCATAGCGCTTCCATCAGGAAGAGATTTTTCTCTTTGGCTTTTCCGATCATTATATTTTCTTCTCTGCGATTAACGCCCATAGGCTTTTCGCAAAGAACATGCTTGTTGTGATTAAGGGCCAGCAGCGCATTTTCCAGGTGAAAACTGTGCGGTGTAGCAATATATATTACATTAATGTCGGGATCACTGACAAGTTCCTCATAACTGCCGTATGCCTTTGGAACGGAGAATTCCGAAGCAAATTTCAACGCAGTTTCAATGTTTCGTGAACCAACGGCAACTAACTCCGAACCTGGCACTACCGCTAGTGCAGTTGCAAATGTATGCGCTATACGTCCTGTGCCTAAAATGCCCCACTTAATTTTTGTGTTCTCCATCTGATGTTTTTTAAACCTTAGTTTAAATTTAAATTGTGATTTTACCAGTTATCAAAACCATAACGTATTAAATCTTTATACTCTTACAAATATATCAAATCTGTATTCTCAACTTCTACTTTTAAAAATTTTCTATAATAAAATTCAGCATTATATAGGTATAAAGGCGGTTATATTCCGGAATTAAGAGGTATGGATTATCACGTAATCAGGATGGAACCGTTACGTTATTTTAAAAATATATGCCAGAATTAGATTTAGGATAATTGCCTTTACACAATCAATTTATTGCACAAAATGTGTAGAGTGTCACTGTATTTACTTATACGGGGTTTTATATTAATTTTCAGTAATCAATACGCAATGGTGGACCGACAACCTGCATTTCGTTGTCCGAAAATATTTTTGCTACTTCTTCCTGATTTGGTTCATGGTCCAAAGCCGCCATGGTAACAAAAAAATCTTCAAGTTTTCCTGCGGGTTGCAGAACAACAGTCATTTTTCCTTTTTCTGAAACCTGTGTCCAGGCATGTGGAATGCTACGCGGTAAAAAGATACTTTCTCCTTTTGTGAGGTGATATTTATCATCGCCAACCTGGAAATAATAAGCGCCTTCAATTACATAAAATACTTCATCCTGTGCGAGATGCAGATGCAATGGCGTTCCCTTTCCCTGTGAAAGGGAGGTTTGTTCGAATATTGCCAGCGCTCCATCGGTATCACTACCTGAAATTTTTACATCAAGTATATTTGAGTTTACGCCTTTTAAATGGATATGCCCATGAATCCGGCCTTCATCGGCATTTACCTTAAACCCTTTATTAGTTCCCATAGGTACGTTGATTTTTATTTTGCCCAAAAGTGTTGCAGGAAAAATAGAAAGTGCTGATATAATAAATGCTCCTCGTTTCATTTTATGGTTTTACGGCAAAGCCTATTTTACAAATGATGTTTTAAAACATTGACTATTAATAAATTATTCAACATTAACAAAACAATAACAAGAAGCAGTTGCGTTAAGTTTCAAATCTGCGTCAAATGGATGCATTAGAATGCCGTCAGCCTTTTTTTTGCCAATACCATGCTACCAGCCGTACTTTTTGTGTCGTCATTTTGTTTCCTGTATTTGGACTTGTCCGACTTTGATAAACATAAAAGCCGCCAAAGCATAAATTAGAAGTTCTGGTAAAAATCGCAATGGAAATTCGTTTTTGATAAGTTCTTCAATCAAGTTTGTCGAATGAGCTTTGTTTAATTGCAGTTGAATTTTGGGAACAAAATAGGTCGCACTAATAGCAAAAATATAAACATAAACACATAAATCCATAATTATAAATTTTCGTTTTATAGGTGTCGGTCTAAACCAAATCATCAACACTAAAAATAACAAGGGTAAATATGCTGGAAGTAAATAAACCAAAATAAATGAAAATAAATGTCCGCCACGTCTAAATATCAACCATTCATTTGCTCCAACTTTTAACCAGGAAGGGTAATTTAGCAATACTTCAATAGCGTTTGAACCTGCCGTGAAAAAAGATAATGCAAAAACAATTATAAAAAGCCATTTGCCAAATGATTTTATATTGGATAAAAATTCGTTCAAAAACAAAAATGTTAAACAAGCTTGTAGAAGAATAGGAATAAGTTGAAACGTAAAACTATATGATAACAAGTCATTGTATTTAGCCGTTTCAAAACCTGTTGACGCCGTAAATGAATTTTGAAGTGGAATTAGCACAAAAAATATCGTTGCAACTGAAATAGTTGAAAGTGTAATAGATGCCGCAATTGCCCATTTTGGAAAGTTTTTTGGTGCAAACCAGAATAAAGAAATTAAAGACAATAGAAGGAAAATCGAAGGAATGTAAAACAGGAAAATTACTCTACTATTGAACACGTCCATAAAAGCCGAAATGTGTTCGTGAACTTTGTCAAATTTTGGATAAACAAAATAATGTATCATGGCTGATACGCCAAGAACAAAGAATGACAATATAAAGTAGATTGTCAGTGTCCAAAGAGTTTTGATGGTGTTATTTGTTTTCATAGTTTGTTTTGTTTAATTTATTATGCTGAATGACCAAAATTTTCTAATACACCACTTTGCGGCTTAGTGATGTGGCGGAAATCGAAGTACTGATATTCAATTTAAAAACACAACTTGAATTTAGCATTTCAGCCTTTATATTGCCAAACCGATGTTGCTGTAGTGATTTTTGTCGCCGATATGGTTACTTATTTTGTCGGTTTAATCAGTCTAGGCAAGAAAAACGGTGTCAAGCAGAGTAAAACAAAACTAAGAATGCCGTGAACAAAACGAGTTTCAAAATTTGATATTGCTGTCGCCTGATATGCTGTGAGTTGTTTAATCTGCAATTCAGTAATGCTTTTCAAGTCTAATTGATTGATAAAAGCATTTATTGGTAATTGTTGATTTACGGTTAATCGTACGTCGAGAAAAAAAGCTATAAATGATAAAACCAAAAAGAGGAATGTCAGACTTTTCCAGTCTTTTATAAATAACATTATCGTTATGATAAACATTACGAGCATAATAGGTCCCATAATTCCCATTCTTTCGTGCATAAATGTTCCATCTACAATTTTCCAATATTTTGCATATTCAATTGGATTCATTTGTGTTTCGACTGGTGCCATTTCGTGATAAAAAAGCATACCTGCATAAAGTCCGATAAGCACAAGCATTAAATAAAGAAATACTTTTTGAAGAGAAGACAAAATCACTTTGATTTTATGTTTTATCATGAAATGATTTTATTATTGATTTTGGATTTATGGTTGCTGGTGAACAAAACTTTAAAACTATGAAATACATCAAGCAGACTAAACGAATTGCCTATTGTTTTCTGTTTAACATTTTCATGTAGGTCAGTTTTAAAGGGTATGCATTCTTCTATATTCATCAAATTCTGCCTGTGTCATAAAGTTTGTTCCCTGTCCCAAAACAAAATACCATTTTCCATTTTGTTTTATAAATGTCTCGGATCTGATAACTTTGAAGTGAACATCTCCTTTTGGTGAGTAAAAAACAACATCTACAGCTTTTGTTTTAATAGCAGTTGTGCCATTAAATATTCTAAGCAATTCAGTGCCTGGAACTGGCGTAATTGATTTAAAGCTGATGCTATCCTTAACAAAGGTTTGTAGCTCTTCAGGAATTCCAAACGACATTTTCCCGTCTGCTCCAATACCAACATAATCGTCATTTAATGATAACGATTGGTCGAAACTATTTTTAATGGAGTTAATAAATTTCCTGTCTTCCGGATAATTGGTTGTGTCATATTTCCCTGCAGGCACATTTTGCCCAACTACTTTTAAAGTCATAAATGCAATGAAAATAAAGATCGTTGCCCTTTGTGTTGTTTTGCTAATTAGTTTCATTTTCATTTTGTTTAAATTTTTAAAATGTTGGTTAGGTAAAAGTTTTCTATGTTCGAGTTCTATATTATCGTTTTAGTTTTATTCTACTGGTGTTGGTTTCCAATCCGGATTAAATTCAGTACCACTTCCTGCAACCATTAACCATTTATTTTTATCTCTAATGTAAGTTTCAAGTCTTGTAACATTGAATGACATCAGGTTTCCAAAAGCATAAACAGTCACTTTTACCAAATAGTTATAAATCAGGGTCTGTCCATTATTGTAAACAACTGCTTGTTGGGTTTTCGGATCTGTTTTGAAAGAAATAAAATGCACAGCGTCTTTACTAAGTGTATTAATATCAACATCTTTACTTTCTCCCTGTGGACCGGCATATGAGCTATCCATGACAATTCCCATGGGTTGTACAGCAATAAATTTGTTGCTCTGCAAGTCTGAGAATAAGTCCTCATAACCTGTGTTTGTTAGTTTAGCATCTAAAAATTTTGCAATGTCCTTTTTGTATTTTGACTGTTCCGGTGTGAAGTTTTCAAATTTCAAATTCTGTCCAAATGCGGTGTTCGAAATTGTAAGTCCAAATAGAACTACGAATAATAAAGTTGTTTTTTTCATTGTATTTATTGTTTTAGTTATTGATTTATTTATCTGGGTTTTGCATTAATGAAAGTTTACGGTTTGGATATTGGGCGATAGCTATTTGCCGTTGTCCGATTTTTCATTTTAATGATGACATTGGTTTTGGAAAATAATCGGGGTTTGAGTATTTATAACCCGAAAGTTTTGCAATTGGTAGCAGCAAAAATTTATAAATTTTTACGACTATCGGTGGCGGACCATCTTTTAAATATGAGTCAAAGTCACTTCCCCAAGCTGATAATTGTAACATGAATTTGGGCGATTGAAAAATCTGTGGATTATCTCTTGAAACTCCATAAAGTTGAGTTAGAATAAACAAAAATCCTGCTGGATTTTCTCCATTTACAATTACTGGTTTATCAGTTTCATTAAAAAACTTATGATAAGTTCCTCTTGGTACAGTAAATGATTGTCCCGCACTAATTGTGATTTTTTTGCCATTTACTAAAAGTGAAAGTGTTCCTTCGGAAACCGAAAAAAGTTCATCGAAGTTTGTGTGTACGTGCTCAAGCGGACCTTTTGCAAATGGTTCTACTTGTCCAGTGGTGGTAGACTTTCCATCTTTGTAACCAATAATAACTATTTCATTCCCCTGTTGTTTGTTGCCAAAAGAATAGTTTGGTTGAAAAACTTTTGAAAAATCAGGCTTGTCCGTTGGTAAAAGATTGAAAATTATGGCAACAAAAACGTAGCCTAAAACCGTAAATAGTAAAACCTTAAATGTTTTTTTCATTTTCATTTTAGTTTTATTGTTTTAATATTCGATTTATCAAGGTTTCGTCTTTGCACTTAAACGCAAAAGGACGGGCTTTGTACTGGCTGGAAAATAGTATATCGTCCAGCCAGGTACTGAAGCTCAGTATTGACTTATCAGTCACGTATTTAAACCCAATAGATTAATTCATCTTTTGGACTGAACAATCAGTTGGATAATTCACAATTGTTGTATTGCCATCTGTATCCCCATAAACAATAGATTCAGGAAATCCACGCGCATTTAAAGAAGCTGATTTTGTGGTAAGCGTACCGATTAAGGAAGGGTTATCATTCTCCACACTATATACTTTTTGAACTGATCCAACTCCGCCATTTACAATAGAATAAACCTCACCGAAAAGAAGATCAACCGGGAATAACCCATGCTCTATCAAATAAGCTTCACTGGAAGGCATTTTTCCTTTTTGTTCATTCACCTTGTATTGATATATCTTTCCAAGATTATCTACTGAACTGATTTTTGTAAGTTGACCTACCGCGTTATACGCAAAAAGACTTTTACTATTATAAATGGATTCATCCGGAGCAGCGTATTCATTTGTATATTCAGTAACCAGCCCACTCATATTATATTTCAGGTTATGCTCTAAATAAGGCGCACCATCCGCATATTCTACAAGTTTTATTATCCTTTCACCTTTATTGTCATAAACAACTTTGATCGGAGTAACCAAACCGCTGGTGCCCTGGTCATCCCTATAAACACTTTCTAAACTTATGGTGCGCCCATTTTTATCCCTCGTATAATTATACTGATACGTAACTACAACAGGACCAAAATTCGCAGTTGTTGATGAACTGCTTATGTAGCCTTTAGTATCGTAAGAAAAAATGCTCGAATAGTTTGCTCCACCTGAAACACTTAAACCTGTAACCTTGCAATTTTCCTTATTCAAATCAGAGGAATCACTTTTTTCGCAAGCGTTAAATAATGTGATCGTTATTACTGCGAGAGTACTGAATAGTAGTTTTTTCATGTTAATTTTTTTGAGATTATTTATCAGTGTTTTATTATAGATTTAGAATTAGCCTTTATCGCATAATAAAGAGTAATTGCAATCTCAAAAGTAGTAAGCAGGAGTATGGGGAAATAGTAAAAAACCGACAACTTTAATAAATAATTGCGTTTTCAAAATCAAAAAGGGTGGGTGTAATATTCGTAAATTGTTTAAAATCACGCATTAAGTGCATTGGGTCATAATACCCAACAGAATAACTAATGTTTGCCCAGGTTTGCTTTGGCGAATGTTTTTTTAATTTCATTGCCTCGTTGAACTTCAAAATCCGTTGATATAATTTGGGGTTTATACCTGTACGCTCTAAAAATTTCCGTTCAAACTGCCTGTTGCTAATACAAGCATCGGAAGCCATCCTGTCCAACGAATATTGATACAAGCCTTTTTGATTTATCACAAAATCAATAGGATGTTTAAACGTCTTAAAAGTTTTTGCATGACTAATTAAATAGTTGTCGGCAAAACTGGTCATTTCCTCAAAATTTTCAGCATTGGCTAATTGTTCTTTTAATTCTTTGATTGGGTTGCCTAAAACTGAAATTGTTTCTGTATGTTCGTTTGCAAATGATGACATGGGAATGCCAAATAACCTCTGAAAGCCCCCCGTTTGAAAAATAATTTTAAACAATATATAATCCTTAGGAATGAGCATGTCAATCCTTTTAGCTGATTGGCGGATTATAAAAGTGTCAGGTGTATTGACAAATTCTCCATCAACCATTATTGATGCTATATTTCGGGGGAAGAAACAGATAGCTTCTTCGGGAGTAGGTGTGTTCGACAAAGGTGCCGTGCTTGCATTTGCCCAATAAATATACCAATACTCCTTAACAAATTCTCTTATTGAAAGATGTGGTTGTTTTTTGTATAAGTCAGGCATATGGATATAAAAGAGATTAAATTAAAAATTTGCATTGGAAGAAATCAATTATCCGTGCAGTATATAGTTTTTAAAAGCCGATTGAGCTAAGCCTGATCTGAAAATAATGACTGAAAACATTGGATAAATAAAAATGTTCAACATTAACAAAACATTAACAATAAGTTTGGCTGAAAAACTCAATTATCCGTTTACATTTGTCCGTAGAGTATTGTTAATCAAAATATTATGTCAGTTCACTACGGGGACTAATCCATCATCGATAGATTATTCTATTGATATGTATCACCTAACGGGAAATGTCACATTTATAAATGCAGGGTTTATCTAACTATCGTGTACACTTACTTGCATTTATCAACAACATTAACGCTGGTAATAATATGAAATTCAATATAATATTACATTTTCATCAAGCCCTGAATTGTAACCAGCCATATTAAATGCAAAAAAAGACTGCCCCAAACGGAGCAGCCTCTTTTAAAAATCAGATTAAAGAAAATGAAAAGAAATTATTCCTTCACAATTTTCCTGGCCGCTATAATTTTACCATTGCTTTTTACATTCACTAGATATAAGCCAACAGGCTTGCCAGACAAATCAAGTACATCGTTTGTTCCGCTGCTTTTAGAGTTGTAAACCAGAGTGCCGATGCTGTTGAATATCTCAATAGTTTCATTGTTTATTGGTTTAGAAGCCACTATACTGAATTCATTAAGCGTTGGGTTAGGATAAAAACTGAAATCACTTGCAGCGGCATTTTCATTTATGCCTGTTGATGATTGCCCCAGCTTAAGCACAAATAAATCCACACTGTTGCTATTTGTGAATAACTCAGTGGTTCCGGTGCCCGGATCAAAGTCTATAATACCTTTGTATGAACCTGTAATATATACATTCCCAGCAGAGTTTACCGCTACAGAGTTACCTACATCGTTATTTGTGGAGCCAATTTTCGCAGCCCACACAAAATTCCCCGAAGCGTCCAGTTTCGACATAAAAATATCATCCGCGCCGGGTGCTGAAAGGGAAGTAGTTCCAGGACCAGGGTCGAAGTCGGCAGTACCGTGAAATCCGCCGGTAGTATAAATATTGCCGGATGCATCTAAAGTAATAGCAGTCATATCGAAGGAAGCAAATTGTCCGCCAAAGGTTTTCACCCAGTTAAAATTCCCATCCGGATCAAATTTTGTGATAAACATATCATTAATACCGGCGGTTGTTACGTTAGTTACACCTGCCCCGGGATCAAAATCTGCCGTTGCCTGGAAACTGCCGCAAGTGTAAACATTGCCCGCAGCATCCAAAGCGATGGAATATCCGCTATTGGCGCCACCTCCAATCTGTTTGGCCCACACAAAATTGCCCGAAGCATCCAGTTTCGAAACATAAATATCATATACATTAGCATTCATGTTGTAGGTTGCTGGTCCGGGATCAAAATCAAGTGTCCCATTGAAATATCCTGTAGTATATACGTTTCCGGATGCGTCAACAGCAATGGATCTGCCTACGGATGCGTTTTGGCTGGTAACAACTTTCAACTCTTTTTCCCATATCAGATTTCCATCGGTATCAAATTTTGAAATAAACGGATAAAAAGAAGCCCACGCTCCGGTGGTATATACATTTCCTGATTGATCCACTGCGATAGCCCAATTAAGATCGGAGTCAGCACTTCCCAGTTGTTTTGCCCATTTGAAATTGCCGTCGGAATCTAATTTCAAAACAAAAATATCCAGGCCCGAACTATGCAGTGTCATACTGAATGTTCCGGGTCCAGGGTCAAAATCTGTTGTTGCATCTGGCCAGAATTCACCGGTAACATAAACGTTCCCCTGGGGATCAAGAGCAATTCCCTGTCCTATATCATTAAAAGGTCCGCCAACGCTTTTAGCCCACATTAAATTACCGGCAGCATCCATTTTGGTAACAAAAATATCCAAAGAACCTTCCGATGTTAAATTTGATACTCCCGTGCCCGGATCAAAATCAACAGTTCCGGTATAATATCCGATTGTGTATACATTACCGGCTGCATCAACCGCAACCGAATAAGCTTCGTCATTTGTAGGTCCTCCTATACTCTTTGCCCATTGAAAAACAGGTACCTGGGCATTTGCCAGCATTGTTGTAACAAGAAATAACATCGGAAGTATCAGCTTTTTCATAACGTTATTATTATAGGAAACTTACTCGTATGGCTTTTCAGATCCGCCCCGTTTTTATACTGATTTCTGGTCTTCAGTCTTCAGTCTGCTGTCTTCCGTCTTCGGACTTCTGTCTTCGGACTTCAGTCTTCGGACTTCAATCTTCCGTCTTCCGCCTTCCGTCTTCGGACTTCGGACTTCCGTCTTCCGTCTCCCGTCTTCCGTCTCC
>JBBSBT010000083.1:0-9522 GCA_038250985.1 Bacteroidales bacterium | reverse complement strand
CACATTCGATTATTATACAAGTGATGATCCCAAGCGTTTTAAGATCCGCTTTACGGAATACCTGACGGGAATCTCCGAAAAGAGAGTTGCATCCTCCTTGTGCAATGTATACTCAGCTAATAAAGAGTTGAATATACAATATCAGGATTTACAGGGGAAAAAAGGCCAGGCTTATGTATATGACATGCAGGGCAGGAAAATTAAAACTATCATGCTTGATGGTTCCGGGTCACAAAAAGTGAAGTTGCCTGCCCAAACCGGAGGGTGTATTGTTAAACTGATATTCTCAGATTATACCGAAACCCATAAAATTGCAATCCGGTAAGTCATATTACGGCATTATCAATCCGGATATTTAATAACACCTGCGAAATAAATTTCGCAAAGGGGCAATTTGTATTATATAAAACCAAGGTTAAAAATTCCTGCATTTTTTTTATACCATTAAATTTTTGTCGGTTACAATCACCTTTGCAGCATCTGTGTGAATGCGTTAACCACATTTCAGAATATATGTACTGCTGTTTCCATCGTTTTAACATTTCCTCCATTCAACTGTTAAGTTAAATAAGCAGGATTCACTTTTTCAGTTAAAAACTTCAATGGAGCGATATATCGCATTCCTTCGTGGCATTAATGTCGCCGGACAGAAACTCATTAAAATGGAGGCGTTGCGCAACTCATTTACGGAAGTCGGTTTTACTGGTGTGAAAACATATATTCAGAGCGGAAATGTTGTGTTTGATGCTGATGCAGAAGATCCCGAGCCTTTGATTCAACGTATCGAAGCCCTGATTGATAAGTCTTTCGGATTCCATACAGATGTCATCCTGCGTAAAAACAGTGATATCGAATTCATTCTGAATACAATGGAATCTTTAAAATCAAGCCCGGAAGAAGATAACAAACAGTATATTACATTCTTAAAAACAGCGTATTCCGGACAGCTCACTATACCTTTATTCTCGAAAAATAAGGATGTTGAAATTATATTTCATAACAACAAAGATTTCATATCCGTTTCGAACATGCATAAGGGAAAGTATGGTTTCCCGAATGCCTTTATCGAAAAAAACACTGGCATACCGACTACAACAAGAAACCCGGCAACATTGAGTAAATTACTTGGAATGTGAAAACTGCAGCTCATGGGATGAGATAAAACGCAATAAAATACGATTTACCCGCGGGATAACTGAGTCGGAACTTATTCGGCTTGTATTTATAAAATCATATTCTCACAGGACCGGCAATGCCTTCCGTTGGTTACCCTGCAATAAAAGTCATTTCTTTTTTTTCGGTTTTGCCTTGGTGACGGGAGGTTTCGGATTCTTTGTTCGCTTGAATAGTTCGCCGATGGCATTAAATTCCTTCCTGAAAACCACACCGACACCCTGTGTATATGGCGAATATCCTGATGACAAATCTCCGATTGAATTGGTACGGTTAAACGCTTTAAACCTGAAACGTCCGTCTTCTGTTATTTTTACTTCAACCAGTACATCGCCGATTATTTGGGTTGTCTGACTCGTACTATATGTATTCATGCCGACAGCTCCATCGATGGTAACCCGGTTATCAAATAATTGGGTAGATAAAGCCATTTCCAGTTCGCGCGGTGTCATCTGATCGCCGGGGCGGTAATTCACACCAATATCAAAGTCTTTTGAAATCTGCGACAGCATCCGGGTGAGTTGTGCACTCATAATCTCGTATGATGAAATTCCCAGTGAGGCACCGGATGAAGCCAGTGAGGATGAACTGAAAGTATTTAAAACCAGCAGCGAAATCATTTGCTGGTTCATCTCAAGGGTATTGGTAGTATCGATAATACTGAAAATATTACGCTGCAATTCTTCCGTTGCGTCGGGCATCGTTATAGAAAATTTGATATCAGGGTTATATAAATTTCCTGCCAGGTTTATAATGCAATTCACATTAACGCGGGCTCCGCGGTATTCTTCCTGTATGCCGGGCAGACCAGAAAGCGAAGTTTTCACCTTATATATTGCCTTGAGATGAATATCGGCATCATAAGGACTTCCGTTAAATGTGATTGAACCACCTTTCTGGATCTCGAAATTTTTCTTTAGTATATTCTGGAAGTTAAACAGGAAATTCCCGTTATCCATGATATAATTTCCATAGGTCGAATATTCGCCTCTTGTATCAACACCCAGATTTATCAGTCCATCGCCAAATACATCTATGGTTCCCATCTGGTAAGGCAGAATAATACTGAGTTCAGCATTACGGGTTACATCAAGCCCTAGCTGAAGTGCAAATATCGAAGGCTCATAAGGGAGGACATTTTTCTCTGCGTTGCTGCTGTCTGCTATATTCCTGTATTGTATAAAACTGTTTTCGGAGATGCTCCGCGAAAAGCTGATCGGGATCACAACGGCTGTCCCCTTCTCGGAAGTAACGTTTGCTCTCATAACCAGGTTGTCAATCGGCCCCTTCAATGTCATGGTCCCGCTTGTTTTTGCCCTTCCGTAAAAGATTTCGTTTGGATTATACGGTGTATTCAAAGTCACAAGGTTATCAGCCTCTAATTCTATATCAAGGGCCATATCCGAGAATGCTTTATGATATATGTTTCCTGACACCACTCCTTTTCCAAAAGTAGAATCCCTTAGCTGAATATCCTTGAACCACATCCTGCCTCTGTCAAAGTTAAAATCACCGGTAAAGGAGTATGACGTCCTCAGGTAATCAATCAACATCTCAGTGCGCATCAGTGTGAGCTTCCCCTTGAGTACAGGATCGGCAAAATCGCCTGTAAGTGTAATGCCGCCTGAACCATATCCACGCATGCGTGAGAATATACCTTTCAGGAAAGGTTCAAATGTACTTATTTTCAAATTGTCAACGTCTACTTTCAGATCAAAATTATCATGTTCCTTTTCAGGATATATGCTCCCTAAAACTTTGATTGGGTAATGTGTTCCAGCATTTCCCACATAAACGATCTGCATGTCGACAGCAATAAGTTTTTTTTCATTATCCCAGAAACTTTTAATGACAGCATCACCCAGGTTTTCGTGATTAAAACCTAAATCTTTAATTGTAATATCAGCTGAAACATGAGGTATTGAATACAATTCGGAAAGAGTAACCTTACCGTTCACATACCCGTCAAAATCAAGGCCGATATTCCGGGTCAAAATATCGGTATGGGATACATTAAAGTTCTTTACATCAAGCACCATCTGGCTGAGGGGATCATCCGAAATGGTACCGTTTAAAATAATATGGCTGTCTCTGTTCGTAAATCCGAAATTCCTTGCTTCCACGAACGAGTTACCAAATGTTATAAGGTTACCCGGCACTGATTTCCACACGGTGTCGTTAATCATAAATACAGCATCGTCAATACGAACCGCAAGCTGTGGACTTTGTTTAAACGAAACGGCTCCCGAAATATCCCCCTTGTTATGATCAATGATATCCTTGTCGTTCCACGAAATACCGAACTTCACACTGTCATCAGATGCTATAGCCTCAAGTTTGAACTGTTCAATACTATTTAAGGAATTGTCGCTTTGATCGCCTTCTGAATTATTTATTTTGTCACACGTCATCCTAACCTTAAGGCTTTTATCGGCCGTTAACCCGGTAAGAGCCCAATTGTGAAGCGCAATTCCATTCACTACGATTAAAGGAGAAAGGCCGTTTATATTTATCTTTCCCAATCCAGGGTTGAATGTTCCGGATATCAGGGTGTTGGAATTTATTTTCAGCCAGGGCAAAAACATTTCGGTTAATGAATCGGTATGAAACAACTGTATGGTATAATCAAAACTACCTCGTTCGAGCCTGTCAGGAAGGGATTGCCCGGGCGAAAGAGAGGGTAAAAATTCTGTAAACACCATCTTCAGGTAGTCGGCCATATCATCAAATGTGTATTGTCCTGAGAACGTGGCATTCACAAAATCGCTCTTAACCTGCATCTCTTTTCCACCACTTCCAAGCATACTGGTTACCAATGACATGTTATTCATTTTAAGGGTTTTATCCCCCATAGTGAAACTTGTATTACTGAAACGCAAACCGCCAACCAGGTTATCAAGTGTGTTTCCACGGAATTTGAAATCAGTACTTGTGGAAAGAAGAACAATTGAATCAGCTGTCAGCAGGTTAAGCTTTGCGAGATTTGCATGGGTTATATCGGCCTGGAAATCGAACGCAGGCAACTCTCCCGAAAAATCGGCTGAACCCAGGAAGTTAAGCCCCAACAGTTTGTCGTTTACGTATACCCCGCCTGTAAATCGTTTTTGCCGAAACTCGCCGTCAAAATTAATAAGCCCTATCGTATTGCCTTCATATTTCAATTGGGTTATCTCGCCTTTCATTGTAAGATCAGCCTTGTCAGGTGAAAAGTTTTTGCCCTTAATAGAGGCATAAAGGTTAAGAGTGCTTAGTTGCTTAATATCAAACACTTTACCTATATCGAATGAATCAGCAAGTATTTTTCCATCATATTCATAACTGTGATTTGCTTTATCATTGGTGAGCAAAATATCTGTTGTTATCTGACCGGCATCGGTAATAAATGTAGCTTTCGAAACAAAATCATTGTAGAAACCGGTAAACCGCCCCTGTATACTGATATCTCCAAGTCTCTGTATTTCCGCAGGTAGTACAATACGGGTTACACTATCCGGGGATGGGAGTGTAAATGACTGTATGTCACGCACATTTGTATGGAAATGATCTATTTTCAGATTTATAAAAGTTTCCTCTATATCCGGAAGACCATTTATATTAAAATTGCCTTTGAAAGAGGTATTCTTTCCTAAGTCAAGCTGAAAATCCTTTGCCGAAAAGGAGGATACTGTCCCCCTGATTTTTCCGGAGAAATCCAATATCTCAGACATACCAAACAGATCGGGCGCAAAAGATACCAGATCGCGCATATCGAGCTGCGAAGGCTCAATCCGGGCAGTTATCATTATACTGTCAAGAAAATAATTATACGCTTCAAAATTGTTGTATTCCAACTTCAGATCCATTGAAAGTCTGCTTTTATCTGTCGTAACACGCAGTTTTTCAGCTGTTAACCCCCTGGGACAAAGTACAGCTCTCGTACTAAAATCATTGAGCCGGAACCCGCTTTTCTCTTTGAATGTAAATTGCTTAATATCAGCCATAATGCTGTCGCCAGCGAAGCTGATATCTTTAACCTCCAGGTTTAGGTTTGCGAAATCCATATCCGAGAAGTCGATTCCTTTACCCGGTTGCATATATCGCTCATCGCGAAAAGCAAAATGCGATGCGATGAGTTTTGCGTTATTTATCCTTATATTCCAGGGTTCCGAATAGGTTGTATCCACTACCGGCGAAGTAAAATAATCGACAATAAACTGCAGGTTCAGACTGCTGTCGGCCTTATAATATATCAGGTTTACGTCTGCGTCGCCAAGTGCTATTTCGTTCAGAATCAATTTATGATGGCGGAGATCGACGGATTTTACATCCGCTCTTATTTTTTTTGACTGTAATAAAACATTGTGGTGTTTGTCCAATACTTTAATATCAGTAATAACGGCTTCAAGAAACAAGTTCAGCCTGAATCCCCCTATCACGACTTCAGTATTGAGTTGTTTCGAAAGATAAGAGGCAGCCCGGTGAGCCAGGAGATTCTGTACAGGGGCAGTTTGCAGCATTATAAATGCAGCCAGCGGGGTTAGCAGCAGCGACAGAAGCAGTAATAATAATATGCTAACCGGTTTTTTGATACTTTTGCACCTTTAAACTGATAATTACATCCCGTTTAGCTGGGTAGTTTAAATTCCCTTCAGCAAGCGGAAAATTTTTCCTGAACATATGCCCGTCTATATACTTGGTATTGAATCATCCTGCGACGACACCTCTGCTTCTGTGCTGATGGATAACGTTTTACTCTCGAACATTATTGCTAACCAACAGGTCCACAAAGACTTCGGAGGAGTAGTTCCGGAACTTGCATCAAGGGCGCATCAACAGAATATTATACCTGTAATTGACAAGGCACTTAAGACAGCAAATATAAGAAAAACTGATCTAAGTGCGATAGCTTTTACACGTGGTCCCGGATTACTTGGTTCATTGCTGGTTGGCACTTCTTTTGCCAAATCGTTTTCGCTGGGATTAGACATTCCGCTCATCGAAGTAAATCACCTGAAAGCTCATATCCTGGCACATTATGTTGTACAGCCCGGTAAGGAAAAACCACTTCCGGAATTCCCTTTTTTATGCCTGACCGTGTCGGGCGGGCATACGCAGATTGTGAAGGTAACCGGATTTGATGAGATGCAAATAATTGGCCAAACAATTGATGATGCTGCCGGAGAGGCATTCGACAAATCGGCCAAAATACTGGGACTTGAATATCCCGGTGGTCCGCTTATTGACAAATATGCTAAAGAAGGCAACCCTAATGCCTTCGCTTTCGCTAAAACCAATATCCCCGGACTTGATTTCAGCTTCAGCGGGCTGAAAACTTCCATCCTTTATTTCCTTCGCGACAGGCTGAAAGAAGATGCGATGTTTATGCAAAATAATCTGCCCGATCTTTGCGCTTCCATTCAATCGGCCATTGTAAACACCCTGATGATTAAACTAAAACTGGCAAGCAAACAAACCGGGATAACCGAAATAGCCATTGCCGGCGGGGTTTCGGCTAATTCGGGACTGCGTAAAGCGATTTCGGATATGCAGCAGTCAGCAGGCTGGAAAGTTCATATCCCTGATTTTCAGTTCACCACCGATAATGCGGCAATGATTGCGGTTGCAGGGTATTACAAATTTCTTGACGGTCGGTTTGCCGGACAAGACGTTACGCCTTATTCGAGAGGTGGCATTTAGCGGTAAAGGCAGAGATAACTGGAATCGGTTTTCGCTTTCACTTTAAATGTTACTCCTTTTGTAACGATAAAAGTCTCAAATGGTTTGTACGATTTCCATTCCTCTTCGTCCGGCTGCAACACCAGCAGCTCGCCTGAGGTAACCGTCATATATTCAATTGATGAGGTTTCGAAATTGTACTCACCGGCTGCCATAACACCCACAGTAGCAGATCCTTCAGGCATTTCAAAGGCAATGGATGCTACGTCTCCGTCGAAGTATTCGTTAGTTTTTAACATGAAAAGTACTGTTAAAGAATTTTTTATATAAAGTATTGGTATTCATTTGTTATGCCAGCATCAGATCATTCGTCATTACTCGCTACGCTTCGTGAGATCCCTGCTTGCTGCAGGCAAGGCTCCGCTAAGTTCGTAAATCAATAATTCTTCAGTTTCTTATACTCTTCCTCACTCACCCTCTCCCCCAACTCATCTCGCCCCTCACCTTTCTAGTTTACCACTTCAAAACGTTCTTTTAATCCACGCTTCAGGGAATTTGATTTCCGGTCGAAACGGAAATATTGCCTGTTAACTATACCGGAAGGGAGATTTGCACGGATATAATCGTTCATAAAATAATCGAAAAGCAAAGCTGCATGTGTTTGCCCGGACTCCTCCGCCATTTTATACACATCATCCATCTGAATTGTATCAATGTTCTGGTACATCCCGAGGCTTCCTTCCATGAGGTTGAAATCAACGCCACGCTTTATTTTGTCCTTTATATAGCCTTCGAGATACAAAACCTGTTTCGTACCCGAATTTGCCAGGTTCACCCCTATCCAACTGCTTAAACTGACCTCGTTGACCCTGACGCTGTCATAATAAGGTTCACCGGTTTCAACAGAATACATTTCATAGTAATTATACACATGATCTTCATTAAGCTCCAGCTGTGCAATCTGCACCACCCATTTGGGATCCGGCAAGGAAAGAAAAACATCGGAACTGCCATCCACATAAACATCAAAACCCTCTTTGGTAAGTTCACTGATCAAGCTGTTGGTAAACAAGGTAAGATACACTGAATCGGAAACATGTTTAATAAAAACGGATTGAGCCCATGCTATTGAATCCAGCTGACTGGGACTGTATTTAACAGCGGAATCGTAACGTATGGAAAGGTTGTCTTTATATAATTCAAACGAAGGAATGATCATAATCCCGCTGCCGGTATGGGTTTTAACATATTGCCGTGCAAGATTACGCTCGGGGCTACAGCCTGCCAGCAGCAAAATCACCAATACACATATAATCCCGAGATTTCTGAACATACAATTCAATTTATTACCTGTAAAATAGCCAACTGCTATTCAGCAGCCAGATCTTTCAACATTTGTTCCGCAAAAGCTTTGCCAAAAGCAATTCCTTTATTGATACCTTCTTCGTGAGGCGTAAATTTGATATACAAGCCTTCTCCAAAGTATTTGAGTTTGAGATTGGACAGATTGGATTCGAGCATTTTAGCGGCTTCACCGCTCCATCCGAATGACCCAAATGAAGTGGCCAGTTTTCCTTTATCACGCAAAGGGCTGATTGCGGCAAAAAGCTGGTAAACCGGCATCAGGATATTCTGGTTTATTGTAGGCGATCCGATCATAACCCCGGTGCAATTCGACATATAATATTCCATATGTTCCAACGACATATGTTCGATATCATGAACTTCGACATGTACACCCGGCACCTGGCTGATCCCAAGGGAAATAGCATCCGCAATTTTCGATGTATTGTGATAGGCTGAGACATAAGGTATAAATACCATAGGTTTTTCGCCTAACGCAAGCGCTTCTTTTGCATACTTTTCACTTAAATCAATGTATTTTTTCCATGTGGTACGCAAAATAGGGCCATGTCCCGGACATACTATGTTGATTGGCAGCGGACGGATTTTTTCGATGGCTTTCAGCATAAATTTGCTGAATGGTTTCATGATGACATCAAAATAATACCGGTAAGCATCGTCCCAGTTCCCGACCTTATCGTCGAACATACGCGAGTCGCAGTAGTGAGCACCAAATGAATCACAGGTAAACAAGATATTTTCGTCCTGCAAAAATGTGTAAATGCTATCAGGCCAATGCAGGTTGGGAGCGCCAATTACCTGTATTTTTTTATTTCCCAGGTCAAGCACATCGCCATCACGTACCTGCATATGTTTGAAATCGCGTCCCAGCATATCTTTCAGATACCGTATGGCATTTCCGGAGCCAACAACCGTTGCATTCGGTGCCAGTTCAAGAAGTTTGCCGAGGCTTCCTGAATGATCAGGCTCGGTATGATTAACTACAATATACTCCAGTTCAGCCGGATCAGTAAGTTTTTTAAGCTTCTCAATAAAAACAGGGAAGTATTTATCTTTTACGGTTTCAACCAGCGTTTTTTTCTCTGCATTAATGAAATACGAATTGTATGTAGTACCGTAAGGCGTATGCATCACCACATCAAAGGTAACCAACTCACGATCGAGTATTCCTACCCAGTGAACGTCTTTGGTAATTTCAAGAATCTTATCGTCGATCATAATTTAAAAGTTTCAGAGTTTCATGTTTCAGAGCTCAAAGAGAGAGAAACTCCGATTTCATTATTTTGTTCATTCACTACATTCCATCAATTCAGCATAGATGAGCTTTAT
>JBBSBT010000082.1:0-9534 GCA_038250985.1 Bacteroidales bacterium | reverse complement strand
CACCTTGGTTTGTGCGCCTCCGCTGCAGTGAATCATCCCATGAATTTCCGGCCTCAGATGGTCGAGAATGAGTTTTATGACCGGTGCATAGGTGCGTGTTGGCGAAAGCACTAGTTTTCCGGCATTTGTGCCGGGAACTTCGGTAGGGTCGGTAACCATCAGGTTGCCGGCATAAACCAGGTTTTTATTAATAGCCTGGTCATAGCTTTCAGGATATTTTAATGCATAATCGTGTGCAAACACATCGTGGCGCGCCGATGTAAGCCCGTTGCTGCCCATTCCTCCGTTGTAAACGTTTTCGTACTTTGCTTGTCCGAACGATGCCAATCCAACAATCACATCACCGGACTGAATGTTGTTTTCGATGATTTCGCTTCTGCGAACCCTGGCGGTGACCGTGCTGTCAACAATAATGGTTCGCACCAGGTCACCAACGTCGGCAGTTTCGCCACCGGTTGAGTGTATGCCTATACCATTATCACGCATCATGCCGAGGCATTCTTCAGTGCCTTCGATAATGGCGCTTATAACTTCACCCGGGACCAGGTTTTTATTCCTGCCGATTGTTGAGGAAAGTAAAATGCCATCTGTAATTCCGACACAGAGAAGATCGTCGGTATTCATCACCACAGCATCTTGCGCTATCCCTTTCCATACGGATACATCACCGGTTTCGCGCCAGTAGACATAAGCCAGGGATGATTTCGTGCCTGCACCGTCAGCATGCATCACACAGCAGTACTCAGGATCGTTGCCCAGCAGATCCGGGACCACTTTGCAGAAAGCATTTGGGAACAGACCTTTATCCAGGTTTTTAATGGCTTTGTGTACATCTTCTTTAGATGCTGACACACCTCGCTGAGAATACCGGTCGGTCATTGGGTTATCTGAGGTTTATAATAAAGAAGCATAGGCTTCATGACTGATTGCGTTATGCGTAACCCGGAACAAAAACATTCCAAACAGCAAGACGACTATTTGAAAATAATCTGCTTCCTGTCCTTGTCAATAATGTAGTTTCCAAATTTCTTCAGCACTTTCTCACTCATCAAAACCGGTGCTTTTTGTTTTTGAAGAACGGTTCCTTCCAGCTCAAAAGCCGATTTATTTGAAATATTTATTTCACCAACTATAAAGACAGATTTGTCCGCCACCGTATTATGGCTTAATATTTTTTCAGGATCTCCGTCAAAATCGTTTTTACCTATGGAACCTGACTTCAGCATTCGGAGGGTTTCGTCAACCGAAAAACTAAGTCCTGTGCCTTCTTCACCTAAAGTGACTAGTGTGGTATGCCCGTTAATAACAGCATTGAATGCAAGCGAATTATCAGGATTAGTTGTCAATGGCACAACATTATCATCAGGATTTATCTGTATGGTAACTTTTGGGGCCTCGGCAGCCGGGACAATTGCAGGCTTTTGCGTTTCGGGAACAGCAGTTGGTGGCTGAGCCGCCGGGGAAATAGTTTTTGTGCCGGTATCTGGTACAGCAGCCTTGTTTTGTTCTGTCCTTTCAACAGGTTGAGTGGCCACAGGTTTATTTTGCATTTGACCTGTAACAGCTTTATTCTGAGCTTTAGGAACAAAGTCTTTACTTAAAATCCTGAATTCCGAACGCCGGTTCAGGGCATAGGCTGCTTCCTGTTCCGGTTTGGTTTTAAGGGAATCGACAAAGGCCTGTGATAGCACTGTGCCGGCTTTAAACAGGAATCCGTCTTTCACCATGTCCTTTGATAAACGCCTGGGGACACGTTCGCCATAACCTTTGGCTACCAGGCGATCAGGGTCAATGCCACGATCTATAAGGTAATTAACAACCGATTCGGCACGTTTCTGCGAAAGTATATCATTGCTCTCATCCGTTCCCCGCGAGTCGGTATGCGATGCTAACTCGATAATGATGGTTTCGTTTTCATCCAGGGTCTTGATTAATCCCTGCAACGAATCCTGGTATTGGGGTTTCAGGTCCCATTTAGCCAGGTCGTAAAGAATGTCGGGTAGCACAATGGGCTTATCAGGGATGGGTTGCAGCCTGAAGTCGATAACAAAATCCTTGCTGCTTTCGAGTCCCACGGTGGTTTCTTTTGCTTTCTTATTAAAATAATTGGGCTTCATGCATATAAGTTCGTAGGTAGTATTGGGTTTTACCTGTGCCCTGTTGAAACCATAGCGGCCTTGTGCATCGGTTCTGGATTCAACGGATGTGCCGTTGGAACCTGTCATTTTAACAACCGCACCTTGAATGAACTGCAGTGTATTATCATCTTTTACAACACCTGCCAGGGTAAAGATAACCGGCGGATTCACAAACGAATACAGGTCATCGCTGCCACGACCGCCTTTGCGGTTGGAGGAGAAAAACCCTTCATCTACTTCCGGATTGAATATGATGGCAAAATCATCGCCGGCCGAATTGATAGGAACTTGCATGTTTACAGGTTGGGTCCATTCGCCATTCGAAAAAGTAGAACGAAAAATATCAAGTCCGCCTAATCCAGGATGCCCATCGGATGAAAAATACAAGGTAGTATCGTTTCGCATAAAAGGAAACATTTCATCGCTCGGAGTATTAATTACCGGGCCTGCATTCATCGGTCTGCCGAAATTATCATTTGTTGTTTTACGGGTCGACATCCAGATATCTTTTCCCCCTTGTCCTTTAGGAAGATTGCTTGAAAATGAAAGGGTAAGCTCGTCAGGGCTGATGTTGGGATTACCGAATACCGTTGTGCTGTCGCCACCCAGGTCAAGCGCTTTGGGCTCGCCCCAGTTGCGGCCGGCCCTTCTTGAAACCATGATTTTACACCCTTGTAATGTTCCTTTGTCATTCGAACAGCGCGTGAAATACATCTGGTTAAACTTGCTGTTTACCGTTGGGTTGCCCTCATTAGCCTCGGTATTTATAACATTTGCGGTTTCGAGTTGCACCGGTGTCGACCATTGTCCTTTTGGATCCAGTTTCGAAATGAACAGGTCACTGAAATTCTGACCGGTCCAGTTATCCATGTCTTTACCTGTGGATGCGTCGCGGGTTGAAGTGAAAATAATTGTATTGTAAAGTTTATCTGCATAAGTAGCTGAGAAATCAGATTCCCTCGAATTCAGGGTTTTTTCGGGTTTGATCTTATATTTTGTTGGATTGTCGAGCCATTCCTGGGAAAGAGTGCAGGAAAGTGTGCCGGTTGGTCCTCGCGGATCCTTCGGGGCAGCCTGGGTATATTTTTCAAAATATGTTTTTGCATCCGAATATTTCTCATTCGATTTCATGGCTTCGGCCAGGTGAAGAAAAACCAAAGGATTGGAAGCTGCATATCTGGTTTTGACCAGCCGTTTGTAAGCAGCCTCGGCTCTCCTGCTGTTGTTGGTAATGCGATAACATTCAGCTATCTGAAACGAAATTTGTTCTTTATCCGGTTTGGTCTTTGCTTTCGACAATGCCTTTTTATACTTGCTGAGTGCCAGGTTGTACTGCATATTGTTGAACGCATCATCCGCTGTTCGCAGGGAACGATTCTGTGTAAAAGCAGGGAAAGCAGCCAGACTGAAAAAAAATGTGAAAAGCAGGATATGTATTCTCATGTTGTACGATAAAGGACAGAACGGAAATGATCTTTTATTTCTCAGAAAAACGAAAATCAAATGATTTTATTATTTTGAATTAAAGGATGTTGGTTTCAGGTTTTGGAGGCTCAACAGGGGGAATATTACCTGGTAAAGTTTCTTCAACAGGGGTTTTGGTTTCAGCAGATGTTTCAGGGTTCATATCCACCTTCAGATCGTCAACAACCTGAGCTTTGGTACGATTTACCTCCCGCCGCACGCTGCCAATCTGTTCTTCAACCTTAGCATGTGCAGCATCTATTTCGTTCTTTAAAACAGAAGTCTCTTTAGTGAATTCTTTGGTAAGATCGTTTGATGCTTTTTTCATCTGGTTCATCAGGCGGCCAGCTTTCCTTGCCATTTCAGGCATTTTATCAGGCCCGAAAACCAGGAAAACAACCAGCATTATGATCAGCAGTTCACCCCCGCTAATGTCAAAAAATAAAAGTACCGGTAATCCGGACATAATTTTCGTTTTAAGATTATACCCCACAAAAGTAATAAACTACCTGAACTTTTTCGAATAATAACTTCAGGTGGTTCATCTTTAGTCAGTATTTTATGATTTATTAAGCCTTGCCGGCATAAAAAACAGTAAGACATTTGTCCGATAACATCATATATCTTAATAATCCGGAAATTTAATCATTTATTTTAGAGTCATATCCGGAGAAAAAAACGGGAGGAAATAATTTGAGTGGGGTGATACAGCATTCAAGGCAGTTTAGTAGTAAAAGTAACTGATAAAGTCGGAAATCCGGTTTCGGAAGCAACTCTGAGTTTTGTACTTACAGCTGGTAATTGTAACTTCTCTCACCGGTTAATGCGTATCTTTATTTCAAATCCCTGCCTGTAGAATCCCAGCATTACGATAATTTAATAATAACTATTTAAAACATGCTTGCCTGGATGTTTTAAATCTCTGATTCACTAAATCAGAATAACACTGTAATTAAATCTTTTGAGCAGTCACCTGGCTCAAACCTGATTCAAATTCAATTCTTGAAATATTTTTAAACCCGGCAGCAAGAAGCATTTCGGTAACTTCCTGTTCGGTAAAAGTGTCCCCGGATTCGGTGCTAACCAGCATATTGATAGCAAAAATCGCCCCGCTTGCGGGTTGCGTCCTTTCGTTGTTCATAATCCAGTCCTGAATGATGATCCGTCCATTTACAGCCAAAGATTTATAGCATTTCTTTATTAAATCCCGGTTGATCTCGAACGAATTACTGTGAATAACGGCCGACAAAAATATAAGGTCGAAACCTTCGGGCAATTCGTCCTTTGTGTAATCGCCTGCATATGTCTTTATCCGGCCCGAAAATCCTTCTTTTTCAATAAATCTTTGTGTAATAAGCACCACATTGGGCAAATCAAAAACAGTGGCTTCTATTCCCTGATTCCGGGAAATGAATTCCATGGAATATGCTCCTGAACCGCCTCCAATATCCAGGACGGATTTTATTCCGGACAAATCAATTTTGGCCAGTTGCTGGGGAGCTTGTTTGATTGCCCTGTCGTGCATGGCGCTTATAAAAGGGGCAAGCCATTCGTCGCCCCGCACGTTAATTTCGGAAGTATGGGCTGATTTACCCGTTTTTACAACCTTTGTAAGATTGCTCCAGGTATTCCAAAGATGGTTGGTATGCATCAGTCCTCCTAAATACTCGGGGCTTTTTTTTGACAGGAAAGTAAAACTATCGGCGGTATTAAAGAACAGCTGGCTTTGCTTGGTCAGAAAACCTAAGGAAACCAGGGCGTTAAGCAAACGCTCGCAGGCATGCTTATCCAAATGCAGGATATCTGCCATTTGATCGCTTGTTGTTCCTGATTCTTCGATATTTGTAAATATATCAAGCTCGAAGCCGCTTAATAAAATCCTGCTTTTTTGAAAAGAAGCAGCAAACTCCCTGATGGTGAATGGATTCATTTGTTGTATTTATTAGAGTATAAAAATACGCAAATTTTAGTATTTCAATTCCCGGTAGATTTTTGGGCTTGTTTTCTCTTACCTTTTGCCCTGATATGATCAATTCGTCTTTATTGTTTCAAGGCGTAAATGGGAATCAATATAATCCCAGGCTTTGTTGTAAAGCCAACTCTTTTCGGTATCACAATTCAGTTTGCCAGGGAAATAATATAACATTTAGCCGAAATTGTGTAAGACCCGGCCGTGGGTATGCATGTAATTTTGTGCTACAATATAATTCTATAAACTTAAAACCTTTTACAATGAAAAAGATAATTCTGATGTTTGCTATTATGGGCCTGATTGCCGTTTCCTATGCCCAAACCCTGGCGCCGAATGATGTTCCTGCTAATATTTCGAAATCTTTTGTAAGATCGCATGCCAAAATCAGCCCGGTTGAATGGACTAAAGCTGGTGACGATTATAAAGCCAGTTATATGGTTGACGATAAGAATATGTCAGTCACTTATAGCGCTAAAGGGAAGGTAACAGGAACTGAAAAGGAAATTTCAATTACGCAGCTTCCTGTTGCTGTGCTGAAATATGTCAACGACAATTACCCTGGTGAAGTAATTAAAAAGAAAGTTGTAATTACCAGCGCAAGAGGCAAATCATCCTATCAGATTCAAATACAACAACAGGATCTGGCCTTTAATTCACAGGGCAAGCTTCAACAGCCTGACACCAAATAGTGCATTTTAAGAACATGAATTACAACTCTCAATTACCTCTATATATATCCTTATTTTTTCCAGGAGGAATTTAATGAAAAGGAAAGTATAAGGCCACAATGCCCGTAGTTATTAAACTACGGGCATTTTTTGCTTAGTGGAATTTCTCCCGTGGTACAACCAGGCACTGACAAACAATTTTTCACACATAGTGTTTCATTAATAGAATTATTCTAATTTTACTTTTTCCGTCAATCGGAATGTTACACTCTTACAAGTAAAGATTAGTATAATTGATTATAACAAAGAGAAAATGAAACTATACCTGAAATTTGATTCAAATGTTGCTCTTAAAAGAATTCTGCAGGAGCAATTAGACCAACTTCAGATTAAATACGATTACCTGGGTTTTGGCGAAATAGAAATTGAGGGTACTATTTCGGGTGCCGGGCTTGACCAGCTCAACACAAGCCTCAGAAATTACGGCATCGGAATTATTGAAAACCAGAAGAGTATTCTTGTTCAAAAAATAAAGGATACCATAATTGAAATGGTTTATATGGAAGAAAAGCTCCCAACTTCCAATTCATCTTATATTTCGGACCGGCTGAAACAGCGTTATGATTATCTGTCTTCAGTTTTTTCAGAAGTCACCTATACTTCGATTGAAAATTTCATTTTACTGCAGAAAACCGAACGCGCCAAGCAACTGATAATCACCAATGAATTAACATTTTCTGAAATTGCTTTCAGGCTGAACTATAGCAGCGCGGCGCACTTCAGCACTCAATTTAAGAGTATAACAGGAATTACACCTACTGTTTTTCAGCGGATCATAAATGCACGACGGAAGAACAGTGCAATAAAGTAATAAATTTCATTTATCGTTTTCACAATAAAATTTGTTTATTATTGCTAGATAATAATTACCATATGGAACCCATGCATATATTACTGGCTGATGATGATGAAGATGACCGCCTGTTTTTCACGGAAGCTTTTGAGGAAATAAAAATTCATACCGTTATCAAAACAGTGAATGACGGGGTTGAATTAATGAACCTCCTGAGCCAGGAGGGTAATCAGATACCGCATATACTTTTCCTTGATCTTAATATGCCTCGCAAAACAGGAATCGATTGTCTGCTGGAAATAAAACAACTGCCACATTTGCATGATATGGCCATTGCTATCTATTCTACATCTTCTTCTGAACAGGATATTGAAAAAACTTTTATACAGGGCGCAAATGTGTATATTAAAAAGCCCAGTGATTTTAACTCACTTAAAAAAGTACTGGAGGATGTAATCACTATCAACTGGCAATACCAGACTTCGGGTTTGAACAGGGACAATTTCATGATTAGTCTGTAACAATCTCAGCTATGCAGTTTATTAAACCAGGAATTTTTTTCAAATCTTCCCTTTTTCTGAGAAGCGTTTTTGTGCTGTCGATAGTCATGCTTTTATATATCTCAAGCGTGTCCTATAAGCACAACCAGGCTCTCACCAAATCCTCTGAATTACTGGTGCATTCCTATAAAATCCAGCTTCAGCTTGAGCGCATATTATCTTTGCTGAAAGAGGCTGAGATAGCGCAGCGCGGGTATATTACCACAAGCGATTCTGTTCTGCTAAGGCCCTATAAAGTTGCGCCGGGTCAGATCTACGACGCCTACCTCCAGCTAAAATCGTTAACAATTAATAATAATGAACAACAGAACAACCTGGATACGCTCCATCAATTAATTAATCACAGGTTTAAACTCATGACTTCAACATTAAAAGCCAGTGAAGCAATTCCTTTTGTTGAATCTGAATTGTTTACAAACCTGATACAAGGAGAACATATAACGGATGATATCCAGGTCCAAATCAACAAAATCGATCGCCTTGAATTATTATACCTGAAAAGCCATCAGCAAACCTATGAGAAGGAAGCTTTGTTTTCGCCTGTTTCCACATTTATATTCATGATTTTCTCTTTGGTTATTTTTATATTATCATTTTTAAAGATCAACAAGGATCTGCATCTTTTAAAAAAATCAAACGCTCAATTGCTGATCAAAAATGAATCTATTAAACATGCCGAGGTGATAGGGGAATTTTATATCTGGCAATGGAACCAGGCAACCAACGAACTTATATTTTCCGACAACCTATACCGTTTGTTGGGTGTCGAACCGCAATCATTTACGCCAGTCATTGCGAATTATTTGAAATTCGTTCACCCGGAGGATAAGCATATCGTTGCCAAAACGGAAGAAACTGCTTTTAACGACGGCATAAGTGATCCGGCTTTTTACAGGATTATCCGCAGGGATGGCGAGGTGCGGTATATTATGTCGGTGGGTAAATTTATTCACGACGAAAACCATAAGATTCATATCCGGATAGGTAAAGATATTACCGAACAACACCTGAGTAATGTTGCACTCGAAGAAAGGAACCGCGAACTCGAACAAAGTATTAAGGAACTGGAATCGTTTAACCGGGTGGCAAGTCACGATTTGCAGGAGCCACTCCGCAAAATACAAACCTTTGTTTCGCGTATTTCCGAAAAGGATAAAGCATTGATGTCGGAAACAGGCAAAGAATACCTGGGCAAGATTGAAACTTCCGCTAACCGCATGCGCATACTGATTGATGATTTACTGTTGTTTTCGCGCACCAACAAAGCTGAGGAAGTTTTTGAAAAAGCAGATTTAAACCTTTTGCTTGAGACCGCGAACCAGGAACTGGCCCAGAATATAGAAGAAACCAATGCCGTTATCAGGTCAGTTGAATTGCCGGTATTAAATGTTATTCCTTTCCAGGTTCAGCAGTTGTTCGTTAACCTGATAGGGAATGCCATAAAGTATTGCAAAGCGGGCATTCCTCCTGAAATTAAAATTGAATGTGCGCAGCTTTCTCCGGTTCAGTATCCTGATTTTATTAAGGATAAGCGCAAAAAATATTATAAAATCTCAGTTTCTGACAATGGATTGGGTTTCGAGCAGCAATATGCCGAAAATATCTTTCTGCTTTTTACCCGGTTACATCAAAAATCGGACTATCCCGGTTCAGGCATCGGGCTTTCCATCTGCAAAAAAATTGCCGAAAACCATAATGGATTTATTATGGCCGAAGGCAACCCGGGCGTGGGAGCTGTTTTCTCGGTATTTCTGCCGGCGTAACTATACCAGCCTTTAAAGGAGTAAACGTCTGAAATATAGCACCCAGAATTTATTAACATTTTGAGATTAATGAAAGACGCTAATAAGATGAAAAAGATTTTCTTTGCCTTTATTTT
>JBBSBT010000081.1:0-9551 GCA_038250985.1 Bacteroidales bacterium | reverse complement strand
GGGATATTAACAGATTCTGTCCTGGAAACGAAAACCGAGGTTAAGATCAAAGGAGCAAGTATATTCAGATGCAGATGTTTTTCAGCCAAGGCAAAGTCAGTCGATTTTAAAGGAGCTACTGGCTCCAGCATTCCTGCATTATTAATCAGGGCAATCCTGTCAAATTCTGTCAGATCTATTTTATCGAAAACAGCATTCATGAATAATTCAGCTTCTTCGCGCAGGCTCAGATCGGTTTCGAAATAATACAAAGGTACATTTAAGGAAGAGGCAAGTTCAACCAGGTCTTCGTTCATGGTTCGTGATACTGCAAATAGGGTATTGCCCGGAACGATAAGTTTTCGCGTCAATGCTTCTCCTATTCCCCGTGAGGATCCTGTAACAATATAGTAATTCATAAAATTGTTTTTTTATAAGTGAGTTATCGTTGTATTAAAATGCCATTAGAAAATCACTGCAAATATACAAACAACTGAACATATTATATGTTTTCATGTTCAATTGCAGTGATGATGAGTAGTGCACAACATATCACCATAAAACATATTTTAACCATTAATAATTGCTTAGAAAATTAATATGAATAATGCTGTTTTTATTTTTGATTATCCTGAAAATGAGCCTGTAAGATCCTATTCGCCCGGTTCGCGCGATCGCAAAGAGCTTATGGCCGAACTCGACCGGCTAAGTTCCGGACAAATGGAAATCCCTTTGATCATAGGCGGGAAAGAAGTTTTTACCAATGATATCGGTACCATAACCATGCCTCATGATCATGGTCATGTGCTGGCACGTTATCACAAAGCCGGTGAAAAAGAAGTAAAGATGGCTATTGATGCGGCCTTGAAAGCGCATCGTGAGTGGGAATCTTTTTCCTGGTTCGAAAGAGCTTCGGTGACATTAAAAGCAGCTGAACTTATCTCGAAAAAATACCGCATGTTGCTCAATGCAGCCACTATGCTGGGACAGAGTAAGAGTGCATACCAGGCCGAAATTGATGCTTCGTGCGAAACAATTGACTTTTTGCGTTTCAATGCCCATTATATTTCTGATATTTATAACGAGCAACCACATAGCGATCCGGGAATAATCAATCGCCTGGAATACCGTCCGCTCGAGGGATTTGTATTTGCCGTTACACCTTTCAATTTTACAGCTATTGCCTCCAATTTAAATATGGCGCCTGTACTTATGGGTAACACAACTGTATGGAAACCGGCGACTACATCCATTCTTTCAAATTACATCCTGATGCAGGTTTTCAAAGAAGCAGGCTTACCGGATGGTGTAATTAATTTTATACCGGGACAAGGCTCAGCTGTGGGAAACCAGGTAATTGCCGATAAATATTTTGCAGGCCTGCATTTTACAGGCAGCAACGGCACCTTCAATAAACTTTGGCAGGGCGCTTCGGCCAACCTGGCAAATTACCGTTCGTACCCACGTATAGTTGGCGAAACCGGCGGCAAGGACTTTGTGCTGGTTCATCCGAGTGCCGGTGTCGACGAGGTTTCCACTGCTTTGGTGCGTGGGGCTTTCGAATACCAGGGACAAAAATGCTCGGCGGCTTCGAGGGCTTATTTGCCCGAGAGCTTATGGCCGGCTGTAAAAAAGCGGGTAGGAGAGATGCTTGCTGAAATAAAGGTGGGCGACGTCCGCGATTTTGGCAATTTTATGAATGCGGTAATCGATGAAAAATCATTCGATAACATCAGCAGTTATATCGGTAAGGCAAAAAATACCAATGCCGCAGAAATTATTTTCGGAGGAAACGGAGATAAATCAAAAGGATATTTCGTACAGCCTACCATTATCCAGGCTCATGATCCTCATTTTGTTACAATGACTGAAGAGATTTTTGGCCCTGTACTGACAATTCATGTTTACAAGGATAAAGATTTTGATCAGACAGTGCGCTTGGTAGATGAGACTTCTCCTTACGGATTAACAGGTTGTATTTTTGCCCAGGATCGCGGTGTATTGATAAAAGTTGCTGATGAACTCAAATATGCTGCAGGCAATTTCTATTTCAACGACAAGCCAACCGGTGCAGTTGTCGGGCAGCAGCCTTTCGGCGGATCGCGCCAGAGTGGTACCAACGATAAAGCCGGAAGTCACCTGAACCTATTACGATGGATTAGTCCGCGTACGATCAAGGAAACGCTTATACCGCCAACTGATTATCGCTATCCGTTTATGAAAGCAGATAAGTGTCACTGATATTGAAGTATCTTTGCCGGGTTTTTTCCGGCATTTTTTATTTATTAATTTTCAAACAACTTTGAGTTTATATGGAACAACATAGAAACGGTAAAATCCTGGCTTTACTTTTTACAGGCGTTTTAATGGGAGCTCTCGATATTTCCATCGTAGGGCCTGCCATCCCGGCCATCGAACAAACCATTAAAGTGGATCACCGTACACTCACCTGGATATTTAGTATTTATGTGCTTTTCAACCTGGTGGGTGTAACTTTCCTGGCGAAACTTTCAGACTTGTTCGGTCGTCGTAATATTTATATGTTATCCGTTGCCGTTTTTGCATTCGGATCTGCAATTGTTGCTTTGTCAGATAATATCACAGTTCTTCTGATTGGCAGGGCTGTGCAGGGATTTGGCGCCAGCGGCATTTTCCCGGTAGCATCGGCTGTTATCGGCGACATTTATCCTCCCGAAAAGCGCGGACGTACGCTTGGCATGATCGGGGCGGTGTTTGGAATTGCATTTATTATTGGACCGGTGATAGCAGGCTTTATGTTGTTATGGTTTAAATGGAATGCGCTTTTCCTTGTAAACCTGCCAATTGCGGCAATTGTCATTTTCTTTTCATGGCGGTTGCTTCCAACCAGTAAGAGTAAGCAAAAACCACATTTCGACTGGGCCGGCATGATCCTTATCGCTTTATTGGTTTCATCCTTTGCATATGGGATTACCAATATCGAAGCATCTGATGGTATCAAAGGGATATTATCCTATGAAGTTTTCCCGTTTTTACTTATTACCCTCATCACCCTTCCCGTATTTATATTCCTGGAAAAGCGTTCACCGTCACCGGTAGTGAAAATAGAACTGTTTGATGTTAAGCAAATTCGTATTGTAGGCCTGGTTTCCTTCGGCACCGGGATTATACAGGCAGTTACCATCTTTGTTCCCGAAATGGCTGTTGCTGTTTTCGGTGTATCTACCTCGCAGGCAAGTTTTATGCTGATCCCGTTTGTTATTGCCATTGCAATAGGTTCACCTGTTGCAGGCCGTATGATTGATAAAATCGGGTCCCGGGCCATTGTCATGGCCGGACTGTCAATGGCTGCTGCCGGTTTGTTGTTTTTCTATATGAATGCCGCATCAAAGTTTAATTTTTATACTGCGGGTATTTTTATGGGATTAGGATCGGCCATGTTGCAAGGTTCAGCATTACGGTACATTATGCTGAATGAAGTCCGTTCATCCGACAGGGCACTTGGACAGGGGATTATTACTCTTTTTACCAGTACCGGCCAAATGACAGGGGCCACCCTGATCGGGATTATCGTTGCATCTATGTCGTCGAGGCTTGATGGGTATTCGCGAAGTTTCCTGGTGATTGCTATAATTGCACTTTTAGTAACGATTGTAAGCTTCAGGCTTAAGAACCGTAGCCAGGAACTGGCGGGTGCTTCGGCGGCAACTGAATAATATTTTACCTGCCAGGATAAAAAAAAAGCTGCTTCGTATGAAACAGCTTTTTTTTTAATTAGATATTAGTTAGAACGTGTATCGGATACCAATTTGAGCACCCCACGTGCTTGAAGTAGACAATACCGGTGTATAGGTGCTGGTTGGTAAAGCACTACCCGTATAATTCATCTGATAATGAGGAATTCCGTCTGTTCCGGTTTTGCTGTATTTCAGCAAAGTGATATCGTATGTACCAAGCGATTGTTTTTTGTAAATTCCCCAATTGGAATTAAGCAGATTGCCAACATTCAGCAAATCCAGACTGATTTGCAGGGTGTGTTTTGTTGCGCCGAATTTCATGAAAACATCCTGAAGGATTTTCACATCAAAACGGTTAACCCATGGCATAACAACGCCATAACGTTCAGCATATTCACCTTTATGTTTCGAAAGATAATCATCCTGAGCAACATAATTGGTGAAAGCAGTACCCTGTTCGGCCGCTGTAAAACCTGCAAAATATCCGGCAGTTCCTGGCGTTCCTTTTGCTGGAATATCATCAAAGATGATCTCTGAAGCATCCTTTGGAATATACATCAGGTCTGCGGTATTTCCATCACCATTCATATCGTTCGAGTAGATGTAATCGAGACGGCCCTGGCTGCTTCCCTGGTAGAAAATGGATACAGAAGTTCCAAGATGGTTCAGGTATTCCTTATGATAGGTAATGGAACCTACTAACCTGCTTGGCACAGCAAAGGCTGAATAACTAACACCAGGATCGTTTTGACTGATAACGGCTGGGTTGCTCGACCATGCTGATGAAGCTGTTGATCCCGGGTTGGAGGTTCCGTCTTTTGCACCGGAATAAGTATAAGCAATCATTCCTGAGAATCCTTTCGAAATTGGTTTTGCCAGCTGGAAAGTTAAGGAATAAGCATATCCTTCTTTCGAATTTGTCAGAACCATTGCACTGCTTATTGCAGAATTTATCCTTCGCGAAGGAGCGGTACCGGTAGCATTTGAGAAGAACCTGGCCCTTTTATCCGGTCCCTGGAAGGTTGAATCAGCTAAAGTTTGGTTTGCATTATATTGAACAATTGCATTAATATCCTTGGAATAAATTCCTTCAACGGTCAATATCATATCCCACCATGGGAGTTTGATATCTGCAGCAACATTTGATCTCCACACTTGTGGCATTTTGAATTCGGGGCTGACAACTGCAATTGATCCCGGAGGCGCTGCAGATGGAGTAGCCGGGAAAAGAGTCGTATTACTCAGGTGAAAGAAAGGATCTTTGTTAAATGCTAATCCGGCAAGATCAGAAGCTTTAGTTATCTCAACCGTATTCTGTAAAGTTCCGCTATTGGTTGGCTGGTTAGTGAACCAAACAAATGGTAGTCTGCCGGTAAAAATACCGGTTCCACCACGTACCTGAATGGATTTGTCGCCTTTAACATCCCAGTTGAATCCAAAACGTGGGGAGATGGTAAATTTTGATTTTGGCCATACACCGGCATCGATTTTAAGAGGTTTGCCATCGAGGTCGTTAAAAGTGAGGGCGTTAATAGGAGGAGTGGGATCCATATTATTGATATATAAAGGTAATTCGAATCTAACTCCTGCTGTAAGTTTCAGATTATCAGTTGCCTGGTATTCATCCTGGCCATATAAACTTGCGTATCCAAAATTCAGTTCGGCATAACCCGTACCATCACCATAAGGATAGGTTAATCCGAAGGCGGTTGGGGTTCCGTTGGACATAAAGTCCTCCATGGATGCAAACCTGTAGTAACTTGTCCCATAACGTTTGAAGCTGTTCCCAAAGTAGAGTTTATCAAAGGAAGCTCCCAAAGTGAAGGTATGCTTGCCCAAGAAATAGTTAAAGTTGTCGGTAAAGGTCAATACCTTGTTTATAACATCATTGTCTTTACTGAACAATTCATAACCAAAACTCATATACGGATCTCCATCCTTATAAATGTCGACGAATGGGAAATCAGAACTGCCACTGCTGCGTGTATCCTGGATTCGGGTATAGGTGAATAGTAATTTATTAGCGCTAATGCTCCAGGTGCTATTTAATTCAGCTGTAATTGAAGCTACGGTATTCAGGAATCCATAATTTGCATTGCTGAACGACATTGATTTTTCACCTATTCTACCAAAAGATGAACGCGGATTGGGAGCACTGGTAGCATTAACCTGTTGGTCGTTGTTTGATTTAACATAGTTATACCTGGTAGTGAACTTATTATGTTTATTGATGTTCCAATCGATTCTGCCCAGGAATTTTGTGTTTTCGCTTGCAAAATTGCCAAAATCCTGAAAGCTTCCTGCATCGTAACCATAGGTCGAAAGCAGGTAATCATGCATAGTTGTCAGATCTGCAACCGTTGTCCTGGAGATGCTCTTGTTTGCATCAGCTGGATGTTCCGGATCACTTGGTCTCCATGGAATGCCCGGGAAGGAAGATTTTTCTCTTTCTGCATTAAGGAATATAAATAATTTATCTTTAATGATCGGGCCACCAACTCTGAAACCATAGCTGTTAATAGTCTGGTCCGATAATGACAGTGTTTGATCTTCTACTTTTGTACCGTTGAAGGATTTGTTGCGGTAATATCCGTATACGGATCCTTTCCAGGTATTATCACCGCTGCGTGTGATAGCATTTACATTAGCCCCGGTAAAATTCGATTGCCTGATGTCGTAGGGAGCAATATTAACATTTATTTCTTCAATGGCATCCAGACTTATAGGCTGGGCATCACCGCCAGGTAAAGCTTTACTGCTGAGTCCGAAGTTATTATTAAAGTTGGCTCCATCGATAGTAATATTGTTATAACGTCCATCCATGCCTCCAAAACTGTTACCATTCGATTGGGGTGTCAGTTTTGTAAAGTCAGTGATACTGCGATTGATTGATGGCAGATTCTGAATCTGTTGTACATTGATATTGGTAGATGCACCTGTTCGGTTACCATCCATGATCGCATTTCTACCACCGGCGGTAATTACAACTCCGGATATGGAAGCTGCTTCTTCAGTTAATATCGGGTTCAAGCTATAGGTTTGACCTAAACTTAAGATAATGTCATCTTTTTTGTAGGGCGAGTAACCGACATAAGTAATAGTCAGTGAATAAGGGCCGCCAACTTTCATATTTGGAATCCGATAGAATCCTTCATTATCAGTCAGAGTAGCATATTGGGTACCGGAAGGTACGTGCACGGCAACAACAGTTGCACCGGGAAGAGTTGTTTTGTCAGCCCCATAAATTTTACCACTCATTCCAGATGTGGTAACCTGGGCATACAGCATAGAGCTGAAAATCAGCATGCTGAATAAAAAGATTAGTTTTTTCATTTTCATTTTCTAAAGGTTTGGTTAATATTGGTTAATTCTTGATTGTGTCTTAATATTTTACAGCTAAATTAGTAAAGAAGTCAATACTTATTTTAAGATAAAGTTAAGACGTTATTAACAAAATATAATAAGTTGCGAACAAATATAATTTTATGTTAATGATATAAATATAAAAGTATTTATTTCATTGTAAAAAATCGCATTAGATTGAACGCACTTTATGCCAAGATATATATTAATTGAGAACTACAGCCTCTTAATAATTCTTAAGCTATGTGTATATGCGTCCTGTTGGATGCTGAAAATTCCATTGTGATCAATATTGTCTATTTTCACGTGTCCTGAAGCATGTAATATTTTACCGGGTCCGGTAATAATACCCACATGGATAATATCACCCGCAGGGTTATCAAAAAAAGCAAGATCGCCGGGAAGTACTTCATCTACAAAATCGATAGTTTCGCCATGAACCGACTGCTGTGCCGCATCGCGTGGCAAATCTGTTCCGCACATATGATAAACAACCTGCACGAGTCCGGAACAGTCAATACCCATAATACTCCGGCCACCCCACAGGTAAGGCGTATTCAGGTAATCCATGGCCATATCAGCTATCCGTGAAGTGTGAAACTTACGGGGAATGGCCTTGCCTTTATTTATGGTAGTATATTCATTATCACCCAGGTGAAAAGTATTGTTAGCCAGCAAAGGCAAATGGCAACCTTTGGAAAGTAAAATATATGTGCTGTCATATTTGCAGTAGCAGACAGCCGTTTTGTCAACAACCACATGATTCAGACTGTTGTTTGTTTTTTCGATAAACTCATCAGTAACTAAAGTTGATTGCTTCCGGTCTATCCAGCCTTCATAATTGTCAAGATGCATACGTATCAGCATCCAATCCCCTCTTTCTTCGAGAATACTGAAGGTTTCGCCAAATAAAATCTGGGTAACCATTTCACTCCGGTCCGAAGGTTCGGATCGCACCGGGACTTGTGCTAAAGGACATATTGCATTCATAATCATTTTATAAGGAACTGTTAATAGCCGGAGTTTTGATATCCTTATCCCGGGCTGCCGGAATAAGTAGTCAAAGATAGGAATTGGTAAAGATACTAATTGGTTGTTTGAAAACAAAAATTCATATATTCGTATGCTCTATTCTATACCGATGAAGTTAAAAATTTCCAAAAGACTTTGGCGCAATTATTACCAGGTCAATAAGATAGTGTTGTTCCTGGTTGCGCTGGTGATCTTACTGGCCTTATTCCCGAGGGAAGGGAAATTCAAATACGAATTTCAGCGCGGTAAACCCTGGCAGCACGAAGATCTTATTGCACCTTTTGATTTTGCCATTCTCAAGCCACAGACGGAATTGCAGAAGGAGCGAAAAACAGCATTGAATGAAGCATATTTGTATTTCAGGGTTGATAAGGATAAAATTGAATTTGTTAAAAGCGATTTCCTGGCCCGTTTGGATAGAGAAAGGCTGAACCAGATGACTTCTCATGAAAAAGAAATGATCATTAATTCGGGATTTGCTATACTCGACAGTATTTATAAAAGGGGGATCATCGAAATGGTCCCTGAGCTGGGAAATAAAAATCCTGATTTTAAAATAGCCTTGCTGGAAGATAATGTTGCGAAAATTATGCCGGTAAACAATGTATTCACCATCAATAAAGCGGATGAATATATTTTGAAGCACCTGGTTAATCCCGGGGGTGTTGATACCAGGTACATCCTGCCGTTATTACAGGGAACAATTATGCAGAATGTGTTTTTTGACGAAGATTTAACTTTAGCACAGCGGGAACAGACGCTGAACGATATCTCGATTACACGGGGAATGGTGCAAAAAGGAGAGCGGATTATAGCAACAGGCGAACTTGTAAACGATTCGAAATTCCAACAATTGGAATCGCTCAGGATTGAGTATGAATCTAAATCTGGCTCAGGATTTAATTTTCAAATGATTCTGCTGGGCCGTTTTATACTCATTTCAATGGCCTTGTTTGTCTTTGGATTATTCTTGTTTACATTCAGGCATGATATTTACGCCGAAAACCGCAACATCGTTCTTTTACTTCTGCTGATTACGATTATGATTTCATTTACCACTTTTTTGATGAATATTCATGTTTCGTATCTCATGGCTGTCCCCATTTGCCTGGTCCCTATCATTGTCAGGACGTTTTATGATACACGTATTGCTTTGTTTGTCCACATCATTACCATTATTATACTCGGTTTCCTGGTGCCCAATAGTTTTGAATTCCTGTTTATGCAGCTCATCACAGGAATTATTACCATTATCAGCATTGTCAACCTACATCACCGTTCGCAGTTTTTCTATACTTCGCTCAGGATCATGTTATCGTACTCCATTATTTATATCGGGATGACGTTAATGCAGGAAGGTACACTCGATCAGATCAACCGGACCAATTTCCTGATGTTTGGCATAAGTGCGTTGCTTACGCTTTTTTCGTATCCGCTTATTTACCTGTTTGAGCGGATTTT
>JBBSBT010000080.1:0-9555 GCA_038250985.1 Bacteroidales bacterium | reverse complement strand
CGAAACTTTCTATTTCGACTTTACAAATTTATAGGTAATCGTTCCTCTTTGTTCCTCTGCTGCATCGGGATTTGCTGAAAAAGTGGTGCGTTTTGCCGCGTCTTCGGCCTGCTGACGCAGCCCGATTTCCGATATGGTAGTTCCCCTGGCGCCGGCACTGGCATACGTTACCTTGCCGTTGCGGTCCACTTTTATTTCAACCACGATAATTCCCTGTTCGGGCGAATTGTATGCAGGTTTCGGGAAAAATCTGGCTGAACGTCCGGTCAGTTCGAATGATGAGCCACTTCCAGTGCCGCTTCCGTTTCCGGAACCAACCCCTGATCCTGTGCCGCTGCCAATACCACTGCCGCTTCCTGTGCCGCTGCCGGTTCCGCTGCCCGATCCTGTGCCCTTGTAATTGCCTGATTGAGTGGTGCCGTCCTCCCGGCCCTGGTTTCCAGGCTTTCCGGTTGTTCCGTCGCTGGTGGTGCGTTTTTTATACAGTGCATTCGGATCAACAACAGGCTGTTTCACAGGTTCCGGTTTTGCCGGTTGATTTACTACTGGTTTTACGGTTGTCTTTTTGGGTTTGGATGCCGGTGTTGATACTACGGCCGGAGCATCTTCGATTTCCTGGGTCAGAATATCCTCAGCATCAGTGCTTTTCGCAACTATTTCTGCCTGTTTATCAGGAACTACCGCCGGGACTGTCTTTTTGCTTTCAAAGCTGGGCATGCTTAACTCGGCATACTGGTTGGGGCTTATCCCGTCATCGCCGGTACCCAGGTTAATTTCGAGACCGCTGCCGCCACCGCCACCGCCTTCTTCGGGCCAGGGTGGAATGGGAGTCCTGAATATGATCGTTATAAACAAAAAGATCAACAGCCCGTGAAACACTAACGTCCCGGCTAACCCCCACAAGTGGTCTTTCAGCTGTTTTTGTCTATCCGTTTGAGCCATTGGGCGCTTTTGTGGCGAGTACCATTTTTACATTGAGTTTATTTCCGATCTGAAGTACATTTACCAGGTCCTGTATGGTCAGGCCGCTGTCGCAGCGTAATATTACGGTAAAGTCTTTCGTTTTCTTCAATTCGCTGGTAAGCAGTGGCTCAAGCATCGGGAAAGTTACAGGAGCATTATTTACAAAATACTGCAGGTCCTTTGTAACCGAAATGGTGACTTCCTTTTTCCGTAAAGCCTGGTTATGCTGCGAATTGGGCAACGTAAGTTTCACCACGTTCGGGTTGAGCAGGGTCGACATGATAAGGAAGAACAACATCAGGAAAAACATGATGTCGTTCATTGAAGCTGTGGCAACTTCAGCGTTTATTTTCTTTCTTTTTCTCAGGTTCATTTTACAGGTTCCTGTAATAAATCAATAAATTCCATGGCACTGTGTTCCAGTTTCTGTACTGTTTTTTCAACCATGATATTGCACCAGTGGTACATCACAAAAGCAACAATACCAACTAAAAGCCCGGCAGCACTCGAAACCATTTTAGTATATAAGCCTGACGATACAGTCGTGATGCTGACGTCCCCGGCCAGAGATATATCGTGGAATATCTTGATTACCCCGATAATGGTTCCGATAAATCCGAACATAGGGGCAATGCCGGCAATAATGGCCAGGATTACAACATTATTTTCGAGTTTATAAACCTCAAATTTTCCGACGATCTCGATGGCATCTTCAATTTCTTTAAGCGGGCGTCCCAACCGTTTGATCCCTTTTTCAATCATACGGGCGGCAGGACTTTGGTTGCTTTTACAAAATGCAACAGCTGCATCGATCCTGCCGTTCACAATAAAGTCGCGGATGTTGTTCATGAACTGAGATTCGTGTTTCGAAGCCCGGCGTATATGAATGTATCTTTCAATAAAAATATAAATTGCAACGATCGAAAGAATAGCGATGGGAATCATGATAGGTCCGCCTTTGATAATAAGATCGGCCAGCGAAAATGATTCTTCTTTCGGCGTTGTAAGCGTAGGAAGTTGATTCATGGCATTTGCTACAGAATCAGCAGTTCCTTGCGTTGTTTGAACTATTTGCAGTATGATTGATGCGATCATGGTATGTATTTAAGTGTGTAAAAGTATTAAATTCAGGGGTGGTATCTGCTATTGACCTGAATACTAATGAACATCCCGTTGTTAACAATAACTCCTGTTTTGTAGAATTATTATGTGAAAATATTTCTGTTATCAAATCTCTGCTTCTATATCAACAAATGCCTGAAAGGATCTTGTTAACCACTTGAAACCAGCGAAAGATCCATTCTGTTTTATCTGTGCTTTCGTTAACAGATTCGTGTTTTCTATTCATTTGCTTTTATGCGTGCCTATATAATGGAGATTGGCATCACAACGGTAAGCCTGAAATAAATCTGAAAACGAAGTGCATATTAAAAAGTTCATGTCCGGATTTCCTGTTGAAGTACTGATATTCCTTATTTATGCAACTTTAAAGTATGCACGCAACGCTCGTAGTGACTACGTCAGCGAGTTTTGTTTTGTATAAAAGGGCTATAAATCCCGCACAAAAATCACAATAAATCCTTTGGTTTTCTGTAAAAATGTGCTATCTTTAGACTCTCTTCGAAATGCTGTATTTTTTTATATACGAAACTGAGTTTTTACATTGGTCAGCAATTAATTAAATCACCATAAAACCAGTATGTTATGAAAAGCAAATTCTTTTTCTTTTGTGTATCGCTGTTTCTGGCAGGATTCATGATTTTGCAATCCTGCGAATCGCGTAAAAAAAATCCTGTAATAGGATTGTTAATGGATCAGTTCAACGTTGAACGCTGGGCTAATGATACCACTTTTTTCATCAAAGCAGTGAAACAGTTGAACGGGGACGTGATTTGCATGGTAGCTGACGGAGATGCCCAAAAGCAACAGGATCAGGCCAAAATGCTCATCGATAAAGGTGTTAATGTACTTGTAATAGTTCCTGTGGATGTGAATAAATCCAACGAAATCATCAAGATGGCAAAAAAAGCATCTATACCTGTTATTTCGTACGACCGCCTGATTCAAAATTCGCCAGTTGATTATTATATTTCATTTGATAATGTGAAAGTTGGAGAATTACAAGCCGATTATATCAGGGAACGCTTGGGTAAAGGTAATATTGCGCTGATTGGCGGACCTCTTTCTGATCAGAATTCATTTTACCTGAAGTTCGGACAAATGGGGCTTCTACAACCCTATATTGAAAGGGGTGACATAAATATTGTGTATGATAAGAGGGTAAAAGCCTGGTCGTTCGACGATGGCTACACTGCCGGAATAGATTGTTTAAAGACTAAAGGTGTAGATGCTATTATTGCAGCCAATGATCTCCTGGCAAGGGGAGTAATAAAAGCGCTGGAGGAAAAAGGTCTTGCAGGTAAAGTTCTTGTAGCCGGTCAGGATGCCGATTCACAAGCGAATGAATATATTATGAAGGGTTACCAAACCATGTCGGTATATAAACCGATTGAGGATCTGGCTAATAACGCAGCCCGCATGGCTATTGATTTAGCCAAAGGCAAACCAGTTACCACCACCGGTACAACAAATAACGGGTTCCGAAAGGTTCCCTCTGTGCTGCTGACTCCAACATTAGTAAATAAAGGGAATATCGCAATGAAAGTACAAGGTAATAATTCGGACTGATAAATTAGGTGTAAAGCCTTATCCGGAGCCAGGTTGTTTGAATCCAGCAGAGATCATGAGTCAAATTCGCAAGGAATGGGAAGCTAAAATTTAGCCGGCCGGGATGAAACCGTTACCGGAATCGTACAACGTACATTTACCGCAACGCCTTTGCGCATGGCTGGTTTCCACAGAGGCATCGACTTAACCACCTTGATCACTTCTTCATCAAGTTCAGGATGCAATCCTTTTACGATTTTTGCATCCCGCAAACTGCCGTCGCTCATTATCACTACATAAACCAGGATTGTACCCCTTATATTCATGGAAAGGGCTTTGTCAGGGTAATGAATATTTTCCAGGATATAATTTTGCATGGCCCTGGCTCCGCCGGGGAACTGAGGATTAACGTCAGCCGATCCGAAAATTTCGCCCACATCTCCTTCTCCGGTTCTGTCCGAATTCCCTGTTCCTGTATTGCCTGATCCGCTGTTCGTGGCATTTGTGGAATCTGAATTACCTGACGAAGGCTGTGTTACTTCTTTTTGCGGGGGAATGACCTGGTCATCATCTGCTATTTTTTGAGGAATGCTTTCAGAAGCCGATGAAGAGCCAATAGTATGTTTGATTTGAATCTGTAAGGTAGGATCATAAGTCAGATCTACATTAACAACCTGGTATACAAACGAATCCTGATCATATATTTTTGGGTGGATCAGGTTTGATAAGGGGTAGAGGGATACAACAAATATAAATAAAACTACAGCGTAAATGAAACTTAGCAGGAGCCGGTGCTGATTGTTTTTACGGAGTTTATAGGCTCCGTATTCACGGTTCCGGTCCTCAAAGACCATATCGTCGAGCGAAGGTATGTTGATCCTGTATTTCAAATTCTTAAAAACCGCTGTTAGAGCACAAACTTACAAAAGAAATCGGGTTGCAGCGAAATTTAACGTTTTTTGCATTTCCGGGACAACTATCTGCATTTGCAACAAAATTGAATAGGAATAAGGACTTTTTATATCCCTGTAAAACTAAAAAACCCCGGCATGTACCGGGGTTTTTGTAAATTCTGATCAATGAAAATTATTTTTTCTTTTCAGCTTCTTTCAGCTTACGCTCTTTACGACGATTCGACATCATAATAAAGTCGTAGGCAACAGGGGTAGCATTGAAAATAGAAGAATACGTTCCGACAACAATACCAACCAGCAATGCGAAAATAAATCCGCGGATCACATCTCCACCGAAAATGAAGATAGCCAGCAAAGTAACAATAGTAGTACCTGAAGTGTTGATGGTACGTCCTAATGTACTGTTCATCCCACCGTTCATATTGGTCTGCAGATCACGTTTGGGATATAATGCAATCCATTCACGTAACCTGTCGAAAATAATTACCGAGTCATTGATGGAATAACCGATAACAGTAAGAATGGCCGCAATAAATGCCTGGTCTACTTCAAGGCTGAATGGCACAATTCCATACCAGATTGAATACATCGAAATAGTGATCAGCGAGTCGTGGAACAATGAAGTTACACCGCCTAATCCATACTGCCATTTACGGAACCTGATAGCGATATAGATAAATATCGCCAATAAGGCAAAGAATAAAGCATAAACAGAGGATTGTTTTATGTCATCCGAAATAGTAGGGTCAACTTTTTGCGAGTTTTGAATCCCGATTGATTCATTGTTTGTGCTGAAGTCGTGTTCAGTAATAGGTGCCTTAAAGGAACTCAGCAGTCCGGTATAAAGACTATGCTCAACAAGTGAATCTGCTATTTCCGACTTATCATTAACCAGGTATTTAGTGGTTATTTTTACCCTGTCATTGCTGACACCAATGGTTTTTACTTCAGGTGCTTCACCGAAGGATTTAGTCAGCGATGTACGAATATCCTGGGTACTTACATCCTTGTCGAACTTTACGATATAAGACCTTCCTCCTGTGAAATCGACACCAAAATTCAGACCTTTGGTTGCCAGTGATATCATACCGATTACAATAACTACAATCGAAACTACATAAAGTTTTTTTCTGAGACCGATGAAGTTAATGTGAACATTTGTAAACGCGTTGATGGTATATTTATTCCCGAATGTAATATTAACATTCCTGTTAAGCAGCGACTCAAAAACCAGGCGGGAAATAAATATAGCTGTGAACAATGAGGTAAGAATACCAATGATAAGGGTAGTTGCAAAACCCTGTATCGGGCCTGAACCGAAGATATAAAGTACAATACCTGTTATAAGTGTAGTAACGTTTCCGTCGATAATAGCGGAATATGCGTGATGATAACCATCATGAATAGCAAGGCGTATACCTTTACCTGCCCTTACTTCCTCCTTTATACGTTCATAAATAATAACATTCGCATCCACAGCCATACCGAGGGTTAGCACAATACCGGCAATACCGGGAAGTGTGAGTACAGCCCCTACACTGGCCAATACACCAATCAGGAAGAATACGTTAGACAATAAAGCTACGTTAGCAACCAGCCCGGCTTTTGCATAGTAAAACTGCATATAGAGCAATACCAGTACGAAAGCGATAGCGAAAGAGAGAAAACCGGCATGGATTGATTCCTTACCTAAAGAAGGGCCTACGATTTCTTCCTGTACAATACGGGCCGGAGCAGGCAGTTTACCTGATTTCAGCACGTTGGCAAGGTCCTGGGCTTCTTCAACCGTGTAACTTCCCGAAATAGATGAACGACCGTTGGGGATTTCATCATTTACGTTAGGTGCAGAATAAACATATCCGTCGAGAACAATAGCAACTTGCTTGCCAACATTATCACGGGTAAGATTTTTCCAGATTTTTGCACCAACATTGTTCATGCCCATCGAAATTTCAACACGTCCGTTCTGATCGTAATCCTGGCGGGCTTCAACAACAACATCGCCAAAAAGGGCAGCCGTATTTTCGCGATTGGTCGATTTCAGTGCCATGAGTTCCAGTACACCGGGAGCTTCTTTTTCCGGTTTAATGGTCCAGGCAAAAATGCAATTGCGGGGGAACATGCCTTTGACTTTGCTCATCATGGCATTGATACGGGCGGTGTCTTTTATGGCCGCATAACCGACAGTAGCGCGGTTGGTGGCAAAGGTCTGACCATTTTGTTGCGTGTATGCAGGTTGCAGGTAAGCAAAAAGCGGATTTTCTTTCCTGTAACGCTCAATTTGTTGTTCCTTGCCGGCCGAAGCTGCAGTAGTATCTTGTTTCAGTTTTTCAGCCAGACTTGATTTCTTAGCGGTATCAGGCTTGGCAGCTTTGGCTACATCTGCTTTTGCAGCAAGTGAGTCAGCAGTTTTTGCAGTTGAATCAACTGTTTCAATACCCGCCAGTCGTTTGTTGGCCTCGTTAAATATACCAGCCAGCTCACTGAATTTATAAGTTTCCCAGAATTCGAGTTTGGCAGATCCCTGTAATAGTTTGCGAACACGATCCGGATCTTTGATACCGGGTAATTCGATAAGAATACGATCGCTGGTGGCCAGTTTGGTAATATTAGGCTGGGTTACACCAAAACGGTCGATACGGTTACGCAGAATATTAAATGTACGGTCGAATGCATCAGTACCTTCCTGGCGGATTACCTTCAGAACCTCTTCGTTAGTTGAGTTAGGCCGGATCTTATCACGCAACTCCATACGACCGAAAATGGCTGCAAGTTTAGCGTTTGGATCAATCTGGGTAAAGGATTCACCGAATAAAGTAATGAAGTCTTTCTGGCTGTTTTTCTGTTTTTCGAAGGCTAATGCCATAGCTTTGGTGAAAACAGGGTTGTTGCTGTTACCCGACATTCCTCTTACCACTTCGGCAACAGAAACTTCCATGGTTACATTCATCCCCCCTTTTAAGTCGAGACCGAGGTTGATTTCGCGGTCGAGACACTCCTTATACGTATACTTGCGAAGCAGTATATTATAAACGGGTTGATTAGCTACGGAATCGAGATAGTAACGGGTGCGGACCTGTTTAATGGAATCGGTCAGTCTGGCTTCAGCTTTGGCATCGTTTTTTGCTAATTGTTTAGCTAGTGCAATTGTCTGTTCGTTATCGCCGTATTTCTTAGCTCTATTTTCGGTAATAGTTGTTACCAGAGTAAATGAAAGCTGGAAAAGACAGACCAGGGCAAATGCTATTGCAAAAAACCGTATTGTGCCTTTATTCTGCATGTGTTTAGAATTTAGGTAGTTAGATAAACTTTATTTTTTGAGCCTGCAAAGATAGAAATCTATTGCCAAATAACAAATGAAGCCTGAGAAAGAAATAAGGCGAATTATCCTCTATTTATGAACAATTTTACTATCTATGATTGATACCATTGAGATTCCTGCAGATAATTCATTTCTTTTAAAATGGTATTTTCATCGGATGCACATTATTCCGATCTTTGTAAAAAAAGATTCAGTCCACATCTTTTACATGAAGAGCGTTTCGAACTAAATGGAACAATCTTTCATTATAAATAAATTAGAGAGGAAGGCGGGAAAAAACGAAGGCGTTTTGAAAAGATTATTAGTGTGTCTGAGCCTTACATTTAGCTGTTTCTTTCTTCATCAATCCAATAATCTGGCTCATTTAATTAAATAGAATAAAGTCATGCGAAATCTGAAATTTCCTTCTGCAGCAGGAATCCTGGCACTTATCATGGTAAGTTTAATTGGATATTCCTCTCCTGTTGTTGCACAAAAGGCGGTTCTGAATGTGCTTACATACAATATAAGACTGGCCACCCCTGATGATGCGCCAAATACATGGGACAACCGGAAAGAGGATGTGTTTTCGGTAATCCGTGAAGCCTCTCCGGATGTTTTTGGATTACAGGAAGTATTATACGGGCAGCTTACAGATGTTGAAAATGCTTTTCCCGGCTTTACCCGGGTTGGAACAGGCCGTGACGATGGTAAAGAAGCTGGTGAATTTTCACCGGTTTTTTTCAATTCAAAGAAATTTATATCATTAGCATCAGGAACTTTCTGGCTTTCACAGACACCCTATGTTGCAGGAAGCAGGGGATGGGATGCAGCATGTAACCGGGTTGTATCCTGGGTAAAGCTGAAGGAGAAAAAATCAAAGGCCGAGTTTTGTGTTTTCTGTACTCATTTTGATCATTTGGGTGAAGTTGCAAGGCGAAATTCAGCCAAACTGCTGCTGCATGAAGTGGATTCACTTGCAGGGTACGTTCCTGTTATTGTGCTTGGCGATTTTAATTCAGTTCCTGATTCGGAGCCTTACAACATTCTCACGGATTATGCCAATCGCTCCCATCTTACGGATGCCCGTTTGATTTGTAATGATATCAAAGGACCTGAATATACATTTACCGGTTTCAAAGTAAATGCTCAGCCTGGAAATAGAATAGATTATATTTTTATAAAAAATAACGTACAGGTCCTTTCATTCAACGTAAACGAAAAAAACAACGGTGAGTTTTATCCTTCTGATCATTTGCCGGTAAGCGCTAAAATCAAAATATATTGATATCAGATTTCGGAATACGGATTGAAACTCTGTATCCCGATAGCTATCGGGACTGTAATTCTGTAACTCTGTAACTCTGAAACTCTGAAACTCTGAAACTCTGAAACTCTGAAACTCTGTAACTCTGTAACTCTGTAACTCTGTAACTCTGTAACTCTGTAACTCTGAAACTCTGAAACTCTGAAACCCTTATATAAATGTCAATAAACATAAACCGTTATTTATTATCCCTTATTTTTCTCATCCTGGTTTGCAGCTATAACGCATCTGCCCAATTGTCGGCTGTTCATGAATATAGCAGGACCGACGATGTTCGCCTGATCAGCGAAAACAATGATACGCTTCTGTATCCTTTTGCCGGGGGACTTAACAGTTGCCAGTTTATGAATATGGATATTAACCTGGATGGTATTGAGGACCTG
>JBBSBT010000079.1:0-9557 GCA_038250985.1 Bacteroidales bacterium | reverse complement strand
TTTCAACTTTGAAACACATTAAAATTGTTCGTAAACTGATACTGGCAGTAGTCTTACTTTCATCTTCCTTTATTGCTACAGCTCAGGTCAAGATTTCATCACCGTATTCGCTTTATGGGATAGGTAATTTGTACGGTGTAGGAAGCCAGATTAATATGGCTATAGGCGGCACTTCAACTGCTTTCAGCAGTCCCTATTCTGTTAATCCTTACAATCCTGCCTCATACATGGCATTCGACAGCAACAGTTTTGTCATTGATGCTGCTTTTAATCTGCGTTCGGGCACACTCAAAACAACAGATTACTCACAAAAAACCAAATATGGCAGCATTGCGAACCTTTATTTCGGATTCCCGGTAACAAAATGGTGGAGAGCAAGTGTTGGTGTGATGCCGTTTTCAAATGTTGGATATGAAATGTATGGTGAACAGGTCGTTACGGATATAGGGCGAACGGTAAGTGCTTATTCAGGGAGTGGTGGTCTCAACAAAGCGTACTTTGGCAGTGGATTTTCGCCTGTAAAAAACCTGTCGTTAGGTATTAACATGGCATATATTTTCGGGAATATTGTGAAGCAAAGCGCTGTTACATTCCCCGATTCAAGCACATTTGCCAATAGTATGATTAAAAGTACGGCAAGGTTAAGCAAAGTCAACTTTGATATGGGGCTTATTTATCGCAAAAACCTGAAAGAAGGAAAATTTTTCCAGGTCGGTTTAACGTTTACTCCAAAACAAATCCTTGACGGACAGTCCGAACAAATGGCCTATACCTATACCTATGATCCTGCCAAAAATATTGAAATCTCAAAAGATACGATAAGTTACGAATCGGGTAACAAAGGACAGGCAACTTTGCCAACTTCCATCGGTGCCGGATTTATGATTGGCAGCACCAACCGGTGGTTAGCAACCGCTGATATTAACTGGCAGAAATGGAGTGAATTCCGATACCTGGGCGATAACCCGGGACTGAAGGACAACCTGCGGATTTCACTGGGAGGACAGTTTCGCCCGGCTCCATTAGATATTGGTAAATATTACGAACGTATAAATTACCGTGCCGGCTTCAGATACGAGCAGAGTTACCTGGAAATTAAAAATACACGCATCAATGACTATGGCGTTAGTTTCGGGGTTGGATTGCCAATGAAAAAATCAAGATCAACCCTTAATGTAGCCGTTGAGCTAGGGACACAGGGAAGTACTGTAAACGGGCTGGTCAAGGAAAACTACGTGCGATTCACGATAGGCACTGCTTTACAGGAACGATGGTTTATAAAAAGACGTTTTAATTAGTATTGATCCTTCTGCTGGAGAAGCCCTGCTTTGATGGTAAAAAATTAAACTTTGCCAGGCCAAACGGCTTCATTTGCAAAAGCGGCCAGCCTGGTTCCGTCACCAAATTCAAGTGGGAATTGCCGTGAAGCCAGTTTCTGTAAGGACTTCACATTATAACATACTAAGATTTTATTATGAGCAGGAAAGGGTCTGCAATATTTAGATACAAAAGTTTATTTGGCATTGCTGTCCTTTTGGCGGCAACAATGCTTTTTTCATGTGAAAATGATATGACGGCCGTAATCAAGCTATCTACAAAAGATTCAATACCGGATATTACGGTTAATAATGTGCATGTAAAACAAAGTGAAAAGGGAAAGATAACTCTTGAACTTACAGCGCCAAAAATGATCAGTTACCAGACACGTGAAGCATATACTGAATTCCCAAACGGGCTTAAAATTGTTTTTTACGACTCAATCAATCAGCCTAAAAGCGAGCTTACGGCAAATTACGGCATCAACTGGGAAAACAAACATACTATGGAAGCCCGTGGCAATGTGATAGTGCGTAATTTCCAGAAACACGAACAACTCAATACCGAAAGCCTTCAATATGATCAGAACTTCAAGAAAGTTTCAACAGATGAATTTGTAAAAATCACTACACCTGACAGAACTATATTAGGGAAGGGCATGGAATCGGACGAATTGTTCGGTAACTGGGTAATTAAAAATGTTTCAGCAACAATTTTTGTGCAAGAAAACAAATAGGCAGCAAAGTATTATTTATCTTTGAAAATATGAGTGCCGATTCGAAAGCCGGAAACCGGCAGTAAAAAATGAACAATTATATTATTATAGCTTTAACCCTTGCTTCTTCCGCTTTTTTCTCGGGGATGGAGATTGCTTTTGTGAGTTCCAACAAGCTTCGGGTTGAACTCGATAAAGGCAAAGGTTCACTATCGGGCAGGCTTGTATCAGGATTTATTCATCATCCTTCGCGTTTTATAGGTGCCATGCTGGTGGGTAATAACATTTCGCTGGTTATTTATGGTATTGCCGCTGCGGCTATACTCGGGCCACAACTTCAGCATATTCTTCCTTCAGCGCTGCAATCCGAAAGTATTATCCTGGTGTTTCAAACCATACTATCAACATTTCTGATTCTTGTGACAGCTGAATTTTTACCTAAAATACTTTTCAGGCTCAACCCGAACGGGCTCATGAATTTTTTCGCGGTGCCGGCTTACCTGATTTACCTGATACTTTATCCATTTATGTATTTTTTCCTGGGTTTATCCGAACTGATACTCAGGTATATATTTGGAATGAAGATAGGGACGGTGCGTTACCAGTTTACCGCTATAGATTTCGACGAGTATATACGTGATTTTTATAATCCTGCCGCTGCACAGGTGGATGAAGCTTCCGAAATGCAGATGATTCAGAATGTACGCGAGTTTCATTCGACCAAAGTCCGCGAATGTATGGTGCCCCGGAACGAAATTATTGCAGTTGACGACAGTATCAGGATGGAAGAATTACAGGAATTATTTATTGGGACACAGCATTCAAAAATACCTGTGTATAAACAAAGTATCGACAACCTTACAGGCTATGTCCATTTATACGACCTGTTTACCAAACCCTCGGATATCAAATCCGTGGTGCGGCCGGTAATTATAGTCCCTGAAACCATATCAGCAAGTAATGCCCTTAATATGATGATCAGTCAGCGTAAAAGTGTTGCCGTGGTTGTGGATGAATTCGGGGGAACTGCCGGAATGGTAACAGTAGAGGACCTGATTGAAGAAATATTCGGAGAAATACAGGATGAATTTGATGTGGATGAACATCTTATAAAGCAAAACAGTGAAAATGAATTTATCCTGGCCGGTCGTCTCGAAATCGATTTCCTTAACCAGGAGCATTTTTTAAACCTGCCTGAGTCGGATGAATATGAAACCCTTGCCGGGCTTATTCTGAGCCATCATCAGAGTATACCCGAAATACGTGAGCAGATTACGATCGGCAGGTTTACATTTACAATCCTTGAAGCAACAGGCAGCCGGATCGATAAAGTTCTGTTAAAAATTGATATTTGATCCCTTTTGTTTTGGATATGTATAACAGGGTTTTTATAACGCAATAGCCTGTTTTCGGTATGCCTGGGTTAATGATTTCATTTTTAAAGGCTTTCATTTTTCACTTCCTGCTATAAGAATGCAAAAATTATTTTTCCAAGTGGGGAATTATTGTAAATTTGCACCTCTTTTTACGGAAACTATTAAATTACAGACAAATGGCAATTATTGGCGAAATACGAAAACATTACTGGTTACTTGTAGCTATTATTGGTGTAGCACTTCTTCTTTTTGTACTCAGCGACTTTCAGCGCAAAAGTGGAAAACATACCAATACAATAGGGGTTATTGCAGGTGAGAAAATTGCAATCACTGAATTCAACAAACGGGTTGAAGACAATTCAGAGATGCAGAAAGCTAATACCGGAAAAGGAAATCTGACTTCTGAAGAGAACTTCCAGATCCGCCAGCAAACATGGCAGCAGATCGTTAATGAAATTGTTATGAACAAGCAATATGACATGCTTGGCGTTATGGTTTCGGTGGAAGAACTTGATGATCTTATCAGGGGTAAAAATCCCCACCAATATATCGTTCAAAGCTTCACTGATCCCAAGACCGGCCAGTTCGACCGCAAAGCGGTAAATAACTTCCTCGCAAATCTTGACAATACCGAAATGGTAAAGCCTGAAATGAAACAGCGTTACCTGATGATGGAAAAAGCGATTAAAAGTGACAGGCAGTCAACCAAATACACCAGCCTGATCACTAAAGGGTTCTATGTGCCGACTGCTTTTGCCAAACGCAATTTCAACGAAGCGAATGCCATGGCCGAGGTACGCCTCACCGGAATACGTTATCAAACCGTTTCTGACAGCTCGGTGAAGGTTACGGATGCCGATTACGAAAAATATTATAATGAGAACAAATATAAATTCAAACAGGAGAAACCTGCCCGTGAAATAGAGTATGTTATATTCGAACCAAAAATGTCAGCTCAGGATATTGCTCTTCTAAAAAGCAATGTAGATAAAGCATATAATGAGTTCCTGGTAGCTACTGATATTGCAAGTTTTGTGAACTCAACCTCCGATGAACGCTACGACAGCAGCTGGCATCGTCGCGGGAGTTTCGCACCCCAAATTGATTCATTGCTGTTCAATGCGCCTGTTGGCCAGGTTTTACAGCCTATACAAGATAACAACATGTACCGCATATTTAAAGTGGTAGATCGTCAGACGAAACCTGATTCACTCAGGGCAAGTCATATCCTGATATCATACGCTGGTACCCCGGTGCAAACCGCTACCCGTACCCGCGAAGCAGCCGACAAACTTGCTGACAGTTTACTTAATATTGTTAAAAAGGATCCTGCCGCTTTCGCTGCCATTGCCGGTACAATGAGTGATGATGAAACCGCAAAATCAAAACAGGGCGATCTTGGTTGGTTTGCTGACGGTGCCATGGTACCCGAGTTTAACGAGGCGGTATTAAATGGAACAGTCGGTGACATTAAAAAAGTAGAAACGCAGTTCGGTTACCATATTATTAAAGTTACAGGGAAAAAAGATCCATCTGTTAAACTTAAAGTGGCAATCGTTGATTTCGCTGAGGAGCCGGGAACCCAAACCATCGAAGCTACCTATAATGATGCAAGTACCTTTGCCTCAACAAACAATACCCTCGAGAAATTCGAAAAAGCAGGGAAAGACAAAGGTTTGCGTAATGCTGACAAGCTTTCGGAAAACGATAATACTATCCCCGGTTTGAAATCCGCACGTGAAGTTGTAAGATGGTCATTCAACAAGGATACCGATAAAGGCATGGTTTCAAATGTTTTTGATGTGGAAGGAACTTATGTTGTTGCTGCCTTGAAGAACAAAATCGACAAAGGTACTATCCCACTCGAAGTAATAAAGGACCAGATCAAACCACTTGTAATCCGTGAGAAAAAAGCCGAACTCCTTTTAGGTAAAGTGAATGCAGGTTTGGCTCAAACCAAGGATCTGAATGTATTGGTCAGCCAATTCCCGGGCTCCGTTGTTGATACAACAAATGTGTCATTTGCCAGTGCTAATATCCCGAACTACGGTCACGAGGCTAAACTCACAGGAGATATTTTCGCAGCTAAAAAAAGCGTGCTTACCGGGCCGGTTCAGGGCGAACAGGGCGTGTTTGTATTTGTACTCGACCAATTGAAAGAAGCTCCTGCCACAACTGATTTCGAAAATCAGAAAAGACAAATGGCTATGTATTTCCAGAGCCGTGCCGGAATGATTTCAAATATTCTGGATCAAAAAGCCGATATCCAGGATAACAGGTCGGTATTTTATTAAGCCGAAAAAGACAAATATAAAAAAACCGCTTCCCCAAAGGAGCGGTTTTTTTGATGTCATCCGGGAAACTTATTATGAACCTGTAGTCTTGAATTATTCAATTTCTCATTTTCGGAATTAAAATCATAGAGTTTTTGATAAGATTCTGATTTCGTCAGTTCCTAAAACATGAATTGGCTGGTATGCATGATATGTTTTACATCCCGAAATCCCGGGTATCCGGTTTGGAACTGAAATTAGTTATTTCATTCTCCGGAAATAACAGCGCAAAGTTATACGTTTTAGCCAGTAACAGGGTTTTCTAAACCAGCTGTAGCCTGTTCGAGTCCTGTTTTATAAAGATAAACAGCAGTATGGTAAATGACCACAACGAGGAACCTCCGTAGCTGAAAAAAGGAAGCGGGATTCCGATTACCGGCATCAGCCCGATAGTCATGCCCACATTTACAAAGAAGTGGAAAAAAAATATGGAAGCTACGCCATACCCATAAATGCGGCTGAATTCCGAGCGTTGTCGCTCGGCGACAAGCACAATACGCACAATTAGTGCCATGAATAATAGCACTACAAGAGTTGAACCGACAAATCCCCATTCTTCGCCTACTGTGCAAAAAATAAAATCGGTGCTCTGTTCGGGTACAAAATTGAACTTGGTTTGGGTGCCATTTAAAAAACCTTTGCCCCAGAATCCCCCCGAGCCGATCGCGATCTTTGATTGGTTTACATTATAACCGGCTCCTTTCAGATCAATCTGCTTTCCAAGTACTACATTAATACGTGTTTTCTGATGTGGTTCCAGAACGTGTTGGAATGCATAATCCACACTCAGAATAAAAGCCGAAGCTATGATAAAAATGCCTATCACTGACAGAATATTACGATAGGTACGACGGATAAAGAACACAAAACCAATAAGTAATACGCCAACAACCGCAATAACAATATACTGGTTGAACAGTAATACCATAATAGCCAATATGGCTATTGCCACCCCCAGCAGCAGAATACTGCCGGGCATTCCCTGTCTGTATAATACCAGGGCCAATGATGCATATACGATGGCAGAGCCGGTATCATTCTGAAGCAATATCAGTAATGCCGGGAGCGCTAGAATTAGCAAGGGTATTATTTGTGATGTTCGTTTACGGTTGTCAAAATCCAAAGCACTCAGATAATGAGCCAGCGCCAGGGTGGTGGCAAACTTGGCAAATTCGGCAGGTTGAAGCCTGAATTCTCCGATCTGAAACCATGATTTGGAACCGGCTATTTCAGTGCCGGCAAATAATACAAAAATCAAAAGCAATATGGTGCCGATATAGATCGGATAGGCAAAGGCATTAAAAAATTTTGCGTCGGTAAGTATAATCATTAAAGCCAGCAGCAGCGATGTGCCTATCCAGAGCAATTGTTTGCCGTATGATTGCGACATGTCGAAAATACTGGCATGTTCATCATTATACACGGCAGCATAAATACTTACCCACCCCATCAGCACCAGTGTGAGGAATAAAAGCACGAGTGTGCGGTCAATATGTCGGAAAATACCTTTTTGTTCTCTCAATTGTTCAGGAGGTTATAATTTATCATCCGTTCTTCAAGTTCTTTTCTTTTTACTTTGCGTGTAATGTATTTCTCAATCATCAGGGTGGCGATGGGGGCCGCATAGGTGGAACCAAAACCGGCGTTTTCAACAATTACGCAAATAGCGATCCGGGGATTTTCGACAGGGGCAAAAGCAATAAAATTTGAGTGCGGCTTGCCATGAGGGTTATCAGCGGTTCCTGTTTTTCCTGCCATGGTAATGCTATCCAGTTTGTATGCCCTGGCAGTTCCGTGTTCACCAGCAAAAACCTCCATCATCCCTTCGCGTACCACATCAATATATTCCTGGTTAATCGTTGAAATATTTTTTTCGGATGAGAATTTTGTTTTCTCGCTGCCAACTGACCTGACTACATGAGGCGGATAAAAATATCCACGGTTAGCCACCAGACAGGCATAATTAACCAGTTGTAAAGGAGTGGCCAGGATTTCTCCCTGCCCGATAGAAAGTGAACGTATCGTCATGGCATTCCAGCTACCTTTCCCGTATATTTTATCAAAAACTTCCGAAGGAGGAAGATTTCCCTTCAATTCAAAAGCAAGGTCGGTATTGAGCATACGGCCAAATCCCATACTCATCAGGTGATTGCGCCAAACATCATAGCGTTGTTTCGTGGTTTCGTAATGCGGATCGCTCATTATAGCCCGGAATACCTGCCAGTGGAAAGGATTGCAGGATTGTTGTATGGCCATATACACATCCAGGGGCGTAACATGGTTATGGGTACACCTGATGGGTGAGGATGAAGGTCCCTGGCAGGTAAAACGGGTATCTTTGGTTATCACACCCATTTGCAGTCCAACCATATCATTGGCCATCTTAAAAGTGGAACCTGGGGGATACTGCCCCATGATGGCACGGTTAAGCAAGGGCTTGACAGGGTCATTGTTGAGTTCATTAAAATTTTTGCCTCTTACTCTCCCGACTAAAAGGTTCGGATCATAGCCCGGACTTGATAAAAAGCAAAGTAATTCACCGGTACTAGGATCAATGGCAACGATACTTCCGCGTTTGTTAACCATGAGTTTTTCTCCATATGCCTGCAAATCAGCATCTATTCCGGTATACAGGTCATTCCCCATTACCGAGGCGGTGTCGTAACGCCCATTCTCAAAACTGCCCACGTCGCGGTTAAACACATCAACCATTCGGATTTTTAAACCTTTAATGCCACGCAATTCTTTTTCGTAGACACGTTCAATACCGCTTATGCCGATATAATCGCCTTGTTTATAATAAGGATTTTTTTCGATCTGCCCGGGGCTTACTTCGCCGATATACCCTAACAGGTGTGCGCCAATTGACATGGGGTATTTTCGCAGGGTACGGGGCTGCACAAAGAATCCCCTGAATCGGTAAAGCTTTTCTTCGATGTACCCGTACGTTTCTTTCGAAATCTGTTTTTCAAATGGAGAAGCCAGTATGGCTGAATACTCACGAGCTTTTTTCATACGCTCCGTGTAACCTTCAAGGGGAATATCCAGTAAACGGCATATTTCGGCAGTATCCACATCCTTTACCTGGCGGGGTATCACCATCAGGTCATAAACAGCCTCGTTGTATAAAAGCAATTTCCCGTTCCTGTCGTAAATCAATCCACGCGCCGGAAATTGGGTGACATAACGAAGTACGTTGTTATTGGCCGAAAGCGTATAACTCCTGTCGATGACCTGGATATAAAATAACCTCACCAGGAAGATAAAACCGACTGCCAGGAAGGTTGTGATGATAACTATTTTACGATCGGCATAAATGCGGCTGGCCATTGAAAAAGATAAAATTTAAGGTGGGCTTGCAAAGTGTGCGAAGCGCGGTGCAAAAATACAGAATACCACCTTCAATTACCGTAATACTTAAATATTTATCCGCGAATGTGCAATAAAAAAACCTGCTGAAGAAAAACTGCTTCAGCAGGTGACTGTATATATGGGTAAACGATTGTTTTTATAAATCAATTAACCTGGTTAATCCGATGAGAACCGCTGATATAATAGCGTACAAAAGTTTACTACCGAATATATATATAACGAAACGGCGGTAAAAAAGTTACACGCAATTGCAGATAAATATGAATTTTAAGACTTTTTAAGAGATGTAAACAATAACTACTTATTAATCAGATTTTGAATCCTGCTATCTCCAATATAAGGTTTGAAATCCGGATCCGATTTTAATCGGTTGATATCTTTAAATCCAAGATCAAAGGCTTGTTTCAATGCGCTGAAAACATCATCCGGATTATGATTCATTGC